>JBGTAU010000001.1:0-5305 GCA_041749675.1 Rhizobiaceae bacterium
CTGGCCAAGTCACTTATTATGGTGGAATTTACTGATTTTTCCAATTCTTCGCGCAATGCAGCTGTTAGTTGCCTTACAGGGGATTCAGAATCCAAAGTTAGTTCTACAAGGTATCCTGGAGAAAATGCCTTTTCATTGCCACGCTGTGCCGTTAATTCGCGGTATTTGAAAATGCGATTAAAAACAGCATTGTAGTCAAATTTTTCATCAGTTTTATAAACGGTAGTATAGGCTTTTTCAAAGGCCTTACCTTCATAGATAGTTTGGCCAATTGCATTGTTGATTGACTTGTCTAGGAAATCAGAGTTGCCTGACATGTCGACTGCTTCCGTAGCAGGGTTTTTCAGCCTATCCAGCGCCGCAACAGATTCAAAAACTGGACCGTAGCTCCAAAGTGCCGCGGTCCTTATTTCCAATTTTGACGTGAATTTGTTTGGCAATGAAAAAGCCAATGCACTGGCAATTGCTGCGCTTACTAGAACCGACCCCAAAAGGAATTTCCGCGCTGCCCAAGCATCTTTTGCTGTTGTTACAAAGGCGCCGACGTCTTCGTGTTTTGCGTTCGGGGTAAATTTCATTTTTAAAGTTTCCGAGCTTCCTGCGTGCTTTTACGCTAATATACTTAGACCAGAGGTTGACGTGATTTCCGACAAATGGAAAGCCACAAAGGCCTGAGGTTGGCTTCGGCAATATCAATGATCGCTGCTTGGTGCAAGTACAATGGTCGATTCGTCGAAGTGATCCAATCCATCACTTGTAATTCCCATACACTTTATTTGACAGCCAACGTTTGAATATGTGCTGCCATGCTGCAACCGACGGATTGCGGCATGTAATTCGCGTTTCAGGTAATTCGCGTTTAAGGTGAGGGTTGGTCCGGCAAGCCTTGCACTATCGACAAGTGCTCACCCTTTTTGACGTCGTATGCACGTGTCTTATTTATTGAACCCTGTCTGGATGCCAAAATCAGCTAAAATACTGCCCGCCATTAGCTGAGATCGTCGAGCCAGTGATGAAGCCAGCGTCGTCGGACGCTAAGAACACCACGCAGCGGGCGATTTCTTCGGGTGTTCCGAGGCGTCCGACTGGGATTTGCGGGATGATGCGCTCGTTCAGCACTTTTTCATCAATGGCTTTGACCATTTCGGTGGCGATATAGCCGGGGCAAATCGCGTTGACAGTGATGCCCGCTTTTGCGCCTTCTTGGGCCAACGCCTTGGTGAAGCCGATGTCGCCCGCTTTGGCCGCAGAATAGTTGACCTGGCCCATCTGGCCTTTTTGGCCGTTGATTGACGAAATAGAAATCACGCGGCCAAATTTGCGTTCGCGCATGCCGCCCCATACAGGATGCGTCATGTTGAACAGGCCCGTGAGGTTGGTGTTGATCACCGCGCCCCACATGTCGGGGGTCATTTTGTGGAACATCGCATCTTTGGTGATGCCAGCATTGTTGACCAAAACATCAATCGGACCAAGATCGGCTTCAACTTGCGCAATGCCAGCGGCGCAGGCGGCATAGTCGGAAACGTCCCACTTATAGGAGGGAATGCCGGTGTCGGCGGTGAACTTGGCGGCCGCTTCCGCATTGCCGGCATAGCTAGCGGCGACTTTATAGCCTGCCGCTTTAAGAGCGACGCAAATCGCTTCGCCAATGCCACGTGTTCCGCCCGAGACCAGTGCTACTTTTGACATGAAATCCTCCCAGATTATTGATTTCAATTGAACCTTGCGCCTCCCAACGCAAGGTTCAACTATTTGATTTTAGTAAACTTCAACACACAGCGCGACGCCCATGCCGCCGCCGATGCACAGTGTTGCGAGGCCTTTGCCGCCGCCACGACGTTTGAGTTCAAACAACAGCGTGTTGAGAATGCGCGCACCCGATGCGCCGACCGGATGGCCGATAGCAATCGCGCCGCCGTTGACGTTGACTATGCTCGGATCCCAGCCCATGTCTTTGTTGACGGCGCAGGCTTGCGCGGCGAAGGCTTCATTTGCTTCGACCAAATCCAAATCGCCAGCGGACCAGCCGGCTTTTTTCAACGCAAGGCGCGAGGCTGGAATTGGGCCTGTGCCCATAATGGCAGGATCAACACCGGCGGTTGCCCAGGAAACGATGCGGGCGAGCGGCGCAATACCGCGTTTATTGGCTTCTGTCTCGCTCATGAGAACTGCAACGGCTGCGCCATCATTGATGCCAGACGCGTTGGCAGCGGTGACTGTGCCTTCCTTGTCGAATGCTGGACGCAATTTGGCGATGCCTTCAAGCGTGACGCCATGTTTGATGTATTCATCATCGGAGACAATGATGTCGCCCTTCTTGCTTTTCAGCGTGACAGCAACGATTTCATCTTTGAATTTGCCAGCCTTTTGCGCAGCTTCGGCTTTGTTCTGGGATGCGACTGCGAAATTATCCTGCTCATCGCGCGACAATTGCCATTGCTTGGCAACGTTTTCAGCTGTGGTTCCCATGTGGTAGCCGAAGAATGCGTCGGTCAGACCATCTTTAATCATGGTATCCACAAGGCTCATGTCGCCCATTTTGGTGCCGTTGCGCAGATGCGCGCAATGCGGGGCCATCGACATGCTCTCTTGGCCGCCCGCCACAATGATTTTCGCATCGCCCATAGCGATCTGTTGCATGCCGAGCGCGACGGCGCGAAGGCCGGAACCGCATAGCTGATTAAGGCCCCATGCTGTGGCTTCTTGCGGAATGCCTGCGTTCATCGCTGCTTGACGGGCCGGGTTTTGACCTTGGCCTGCAGTGAGGATTTGGCCCATGATCACTTCATCGACGTCAGCTGGCGCCACGCCTGCACGCAGCAGCGCCTCGGTTATAGCAATCGAACCCAGCGCATGCGCGGTCGTGTTGGCGAATGCACCATTGAAGGCTCCCACAGGGGTGCGGGCGGCGCTGGCGATGACGATTGATTGGCTCATAAATTCCTCCACGGTCTAACTGGTCCGCAAATCGCGGCATTTGTCCTAGGGTTTCACTGGTTTGCGCCGGAGTCAAACAGGAAAATCGTTCTAAGACCTAGGGCGTAGGGTAATCAACGCTTGTTTAGAATAGGCCTATTGCAGCGCACCTGTTGCACTGCAATTTTCGCGTTGCACAATTTACTTGGAATGTGCAGCATTTTGCGCTTATGCTGCAGCTGCGAGCAGTGCATAAGACAGTAATACGTAACTTACATACGCTCGAATGAACCGCATAAGTGGTTCCGGCGGTGATCATTGGGAGGTGAGGCATGCCTGCAAAAACGACTGTGACGGTGGTCAAAAAATATGCCAATCGGCGGCTGTATAACACCAGCACCAGCACCTACGTGACTTTGGAAGATTTGGCTGACATGGTCAAAAAGGGTGAGGAATTTACCGTTCAGGACGCAAAGACCGGCGAAGACATTACGCATCCGGTTTTGACCCAGATTATATTTGAGTTGGAAAATAAAGATGGGCAAACCATGCTGCCGATCCCATTTTTGCGCCAGTTAATCGCTTTTTATGGTGATCAAATGCAGACTGTTGTTCCGGGATTTCTAGAGCAGAGCATGAAAGCGTTTGCTGGTGAGCAGGTACGGATGCGCGAGCAAATGGCGGAAGCCTTGAAAAAAGGGCCGATGGGCATGATGGGCGTCGAGCCGATCAAAGCCGTGGAAGAAACTGTGCGGCGCAATACTGAAATGTTCCAAAACGCCATGAAAATGTTCATGCCGTTTGCGCCGACTAGTGAACCCTCCGCGCCAGAAGCAAAATCAGTACCGAAAGAAGCGGCGAAGGATGATCTGTCTGACTTGAAAGATCAAATTGCCGCGATGCAGCGGAAATTGGAATCAATCAGCAAAAGCTGATTGCGGCCTTAATTATATGTCACGTCCCGTCCGGCAGAACGGATGGAGACGGAGAATCCAGCTAGCACATCCAAAAGTGCGAGCAACATCAGGATGAAAAACACCGACGTTGCCGCTGATGGGACTAGCAAAAATTCAACCAAAAACACGATGAACACGCCGGTCGAAAGTAAATGATCAACAACGGATGCGTTGTTGGAGCGGGTGGATTTTAAGACTTCCACGAACAGCAATGCCAGCGACACCACGATGAGCAAGTCGCCCATATCGAGCGAGAATAGCCCGCCAGACATCATGTTCATCGAGAACATTTGCGCATCCAAAGGCGATCCGCCCGCGCCGCCAAACACGGCAACGAGATTATAGAGCACCAAAGAAATGGCAAGAAGCGGGATGCTGGACAACATAGGTAGCCTCGTTTGAACCGGTGAATCGTTTGAGTTGATGGCATAGCCGAGAGTGCCTCAGCGCACAACCTTGCGCAAATAGGCGACCAATCGCCACGCGCGGCGCAATGCGGTGACTGCAGCAGCGATGGAAATCACCCATAGTGCGCTATGCAAAACGACGGGCGTTGCTGTCCAAAATGGCTCTGTTGTGGCTACCAGCGCTGCCAAAGTTATCACCGCCATGCGATGTTGTTTGGCCATCGGGCCGGAATAATCTGCTGGCGCACCGCAGGCGCGGCCGTGTTCGCGCACGTAGGCAGTGAACACTGCAAAACTTGCTGCCGCCCAGCCGAGTGTGGGGTGACCAGCGCCAAAGCCCGCGCCGACGAGAATTAAAATATCGGCTATGCGATCTGGAAATTCATTCCAGAATGCGCCGTCGCTGGCGCTTTTGCCGGCCTCGATGGCGACCATGCCATCCAAAAGGTTGCAAAGAAGGCGCAGCTGGCAAAATAATGCTGCCGCCAGAAGAAGGGCGATCCTCGTTCCACCACTTGTTTCCCCGGACCCATAAAACGCCAAACCTGCAAGCGCTGCCGCGACCATACTGGCTATCGAAATTTGATTGGGTGTGACAGAAGTTGCCGCCAATATGCGCGTGAGGCTGGCCGCCCATTTAGAGCTACGACTGGCCAACGGGCGGCGATTGTTTGTGCTGTCCATCAATAGGCACCCCAGCCATAGCGCACGAGATGAAAGAAAATTGGCGCGGAGAATACGACTGAATCCATCCTATCAATGAAGCCGCCGTGACCGGCGATCATATGGCCCCAATCTTTCACCCCGCGATCACGCTTGATCGCCGACATGACAAGGCCGCCGAAAAAGCCCATCAAGATGACGGCGAGCGAGAGCAGCGCGGCATAATATGGCCCGAATGGCGTCATCCAAGACAGTGCTGCGCCGACCAACATGGCGCTCAGCGCACCGCCAATAAAGCCTTCGAGCGTTTTAGAGGGCGACAGCTCCGGCGCAATCTTGGTTTTGCCTAAAAGCTTGCCC
>JBGTAU010000002.1:0-3001 GCA_041749675.1 Rhizobiaceae bacterium
ATATCCAGCCCCTGCACAATCCGGTGGATTTTGCTCAGCTCATCTTCATGGTCAAACGAGATCGTGCGGATGCCATACTTGTCGAGTGCATGGCGAATGTCCGATTGCGCCTTGACCGGATGCATATACAGCATTTCAGCATTTGGCGCGATTGCCCGCACATCCGCAATCTCTTGCGGGGACGCCACATCAAAACAGGTCACGCCATTGTTGGCTAAAACCTCAAGCACTTGCTTTTCGCCATTTGTCTTCACCGCATAGGCAGTCTTGCCCGAAAACAACGACATGAACTTCTTCGCCTCATCCGCCAAAACCTTCGGATGGAAGCAATAGACCGGTTGATCAGGCCGCATCTCCAGCGCTGCTTCGCGTGCTGTTTTAAACTTCTGCATGGTTCGCATCCTTTGTTGCGGTGAGGCTAGCAATCTTGGCCGCCAAGGCGCAACCATACCTGTGGTGTTAAATGTTAGGGTCGCAAATCGGGTGGTCGCCAGCAGTACAAACTGTCATCTGTGTCACCAATAGGAATCAGACAGATGACAGCGATCGCACCTCAGCGCGCAGCCCCGGGCACTTGGCTCATGCTGATACTGCTCGGCACCTTGTGGGGTGGCTCATTCTTTTTTGCACGTATTGCTGTGCTGGAAATACCGCCCCTGTGGCTTGTGTTCCTGCGCGTTTGCATCGCAGCGCTTGCCCTGCATCTTTATCTTGCCACCACCGGCCAGTGGCGCAAGTTTGTTGCCGTTCCGCTTCTTCCGTTCTTCGGGCTTGGTTTGCTCAACAACGCAATCCCGTTTTCATTGCTCTTTGTCGGGCAAACCCAGCTCGGTGCGGGCCTTGCGTCCATTCTCAACGCAACCACACCATTTCTCACCGTCATCGCAGCAAACATGCTCACGCGGGATGAGAAGGCCAATCCGGCTAAAATCATCGGCACACTGCTGGGTATAGCCGGCGCAGCTGTCGTCATGGGGCCAACAGCACTCCAAGGCATAGGCGCGCCGCTTTGGGCACAATTGTGCATCATCGGCGCAGCGCTCTCCTACGCTTTCGCGTCCGTTTACGCGAAAAGGTTCAAAGGCATTCCCCCGTTGATGATCGCAACCGGGCAATTGTCTGCCTCCTCGCTCATCATCTTGCCCGTCGCTGCGCTTGCGCACGGCCTGCCCTCTCCATCGGGCTGGAGTCTTCACGCATGGGGCGCAGTCTTGGCGCTGGCACTCGCATCGACTGCATTCGCGTATACCTTGTTTTTCCGCATCATTGCGTTGGCAGGCGCAACATTCGTTTCACTCGTCACCCTTATTGTGCCGATAAGCGCGGTCGCGTTGGGAGTCATATTTTTGGGAGAATCCCTCAAATCAAACCAATTAGCCGGTTTGGTGTTGATCGGAGCCGGTCTCATCATCATGAACCGTGGATTCAGCCCGCGACCATCGCGAAATGGTTGATATTCAAAGGTTTTTTTCTGTCATTTCGGTATCAAATTTCGGCTGATATCAACCGCGGCACGGCCACTTTTCCGCCAACATTGCAAAAATTAACAAGAGTTGAATCAAATAAAATTACTATAAATTTCAATGCCTTGAAACGATACAGCGGCATAACTTTCCACATTTCTACCGCAATGCAGCATAGTTTTTTCTTGGCGACCCCCTCCTATCGTCCTATCTTGAAGGTGTAAGAACCAAAGGAGGTCGCCTGTGACTGTGACGAAATCTCTAAACGTTCTCATGTTCTGTGCCGCGTTCGCTTTTGTAAGCGCAATGGTACTGGGTTTAGTGCATTAATCCGTTAATCGGATCAGCATTTTAATCGTCAGCCTCAAGGGGTTGCGAACAAAGCAATTCAAAGCCGGGTGCGTTTATCGCATCCGGCTTTTTCAATGAATGGTAGATTATGCAGCCTGCGCGGGCACGACCTGCGGGCGAATGCCGATCAAATGGCAAATTGCAAACACCAAGTCAGCACGGTTCATTGTGTAGAAGTGAAAGTCCTGCACGCCGCGCTCAACCAGGTCTAGCACCTGCTCTGCCGCCACAGCGGAAGCCACCAGCGCATGGGTTTGCGGGTCATTGTCTAGCCCTTCAAACCGCTCTGCCAACCATGACGGCACATGCGTGCCCGAACGGGAACAGAAGTTGGTGACTTGGCGAAAATTATGCACCGGCAATATGCCCGGCAAAATCGGGATATAAATCCCGGCGCGGCGTACCTTTTCGACAAAGCTCTCATACAAATCATTATCGAAAAAGAACTGCGTTATCGCCCGCGTCGCACCAGCATCAACCTTGCGCTTCAACAATTCAATGTCAGTGGCAAAGTCGCGGCTTTCTGGATGCTTCTCAGGATAGGCCGAAACCAGAATATCAAACTCGCTATCAATCTCCTTAAGACCCGCAATCAAGTCTACAGACGATTGATAACCCTCAGGATGCGCCGTGTACGCCGTGCCGATACCGGTTGCCGGATCACCTCGCAGTGCGACAAAGCCCTTCACGCCATATGAAGCATATTCGCGAACAGTGTCATTCACTTGGCTCTTGGATGCGTTCACGCATGTCAAATGCGCCGCAGCCTTCAAGTCCGTATCTTCGATCAACCGCTTCACAGTGCGTCCCGTCGGCTCCTTGGTAGAGCCACCCGCGCCATAGGTCACGGAAACGAAATCCGGGTTCAGCGTCTGCAAACGGTCAATCGTCTGCCACAAGCGCTCTTCCATGTCGTCGTTCTTCGGCGGGAAGAATTCAAAGGAGACGCGGATACCTTTGCCAAGTTCCGGGCGGCGTGAAAGGCGAAAAGCGTTCATCAGGCAATCTCCAACAAGTCTGTATGTGCTGCGGCCGGCGCCGCCAATTCAACACGCGGGTCAGTTGCGACCCAAATTTTTACGGTCAGCTGACCGGCACCTTCCGGCGCTATTTCGGCAGGTGCCATAGGCTCCAAACCGCATTCTTTTAGCCAAACCATCATCTGCTTATCTGCAAAGCCCAGACGC
>JBGTAU010000003.1:0-4849 GCA_041749675.1 Rhizobiaceae bacterium
ACCACATCAAACGCATCGCGCCCGCCGAGGTGGCGGATGACATCACGCGTGTTGGCGCCAAGGGAGCCAGTTGACCCGAGGACAGAGATGGTGCGCGGGGATGGATTGGTTTGGTTCACGGTCAATGCCTTTGTTCGTGACAAGCGCGAAAGTCGGCGGGTTTCTCCTTCGCCCCGCGACTTCCGTGGGGAGAAGGTGGTCCAACGGACCGGATGAGGGGGGATGGCCAGCCGCGTTTACGGCCAAGCTTCCCCCTCATCTGCCTGTCGGCATCTTCTCCCCATGGAAGACACGGGGAGAAGACAGATCATCGCTGTCCACCGCCATTGCTGGCTGGACAGTTTTGAGAAATTACTCAGCAGCAGGAGCTTCTTCGGCAGCAGCTTCAGCTGGGGCTTCTGCAGCAGCTTTTGCAGCAGCGGCTGCTTCGGCGGCGGCGGCTTTTTCGGCTTCAGCAGCAGCAATCTTTGCCGCCTTGTCAGCTTCGATAGCAGCGATCGCATCGGCGGCCTTCTTTTCAGCCATTGCAATACGTTCTTTTGCCTTGGTGCCGAGTTCGCCCTTGGTTGGGTTTACGCGGGCTTCGCGCGTGGCAACGCCAGCTTCTGCAAGAAAGCGCAGAACGCGGTCTGTTGGCTGTGCGCCTTTGGCGATCCAAGCGAGTGCCTTTTCGGTGTCGATTGAGACGCGGGCTGCATCGCCCTTGGCGAGCATTGGGTTCCACTTGCCGAGGGTTTCGATGAAACGGCCGTCACGCGGTGCGCGGGCGTCAGCAACGACAACATGGTAGTAAGGGCGCTTCTTGGAGCCAGCGCGGGCAAGGCGGATTTTCAGAGACATTGTGTAGTTCCTTTGTTGAATGGTTCGAGTTGACTGGCGATCAGATCGTCGGGGTGAGAGCCTTGATCTGTTCATGGTGGCGAATGACTTCGCGAACGATGAAGTTCAGAAACTTCTCCGCGAAATCAGGATCGAGATTGGCGTCCGCCGCCAGTTGGCGAAGACGGGCAATTTGGGTTTTCTCGCGCTCGGGATCGGCTGCGGGAAGGCCATGCTCAGCTTTCAAAACGCCGACTGCCTTGGTGCGGCGAAAGCGCTCGGCGAGCATGTAAATCAGGCTGGCATCGATGTTGTCGATGGACCGGCGCAGATCTGCGAGCGCGCCATTAGGCGCCATTTCTTTGCTGGGCGTTGTCATACTCTGGCTTCCTCAAGATGGTGAAGCACCCGCTTCCACTCGGCCTGTAAAATCTTACCGATTGCAGATTCAAGTTCTTTCCTGTTTTGTAAAGCGGTATCAAAATCAGAACTGACCCGCTTCTTTACTAAACGGAGCAGTTCTTGTTGTTCCGGCTTTGAAGTATCGGAATCAATTCTTAGTATTATTTCTCTTTTGGTTTTTGCAATTGATAGAAATAAGTTTCTTTCGCGAAGCTTTAGATCATCTAGTTTAGGTCCAGCCGGTTTTGGGCGCGCTTTCAAATCCCTTTTGACTAGGCTGAGCGCATACTGGTCCCGATACAGCTCGGCCGCTGATGCTCTAATGTCCTCAATCCACGCAAGCCGAAATTCGGCGAGCTTTTGTATGTTTGAACCTTCGATCTGCAATTTCGCAGTTTTTTCTGCGTGCTTGGCAAGTTGTTCATTTCCTGCCCTAGACGTCTTGTAGGTCGCAAAATATCCGATGCCGACTACCACGGCATTTATCGCAGCCGTAAGCACGCTAATTTTGCTAACTTCAGTAAGCGATGCAAACCACCCAAATTCGGCGCTCACTTCTTGCCTCCCTTCGGCAGGCCAGGAAGGCTGCCGCCAAGGCCAGGGAGTTTAGGTCCGCCAAGGCCGCCCAATCCCGGCAGCTTCGGCATTCCGACGCCCATCCCCATTTGCTCGGCTTGGCGTTGCAATTGCTCAAGCTGCTTGGGATCCATGTTAGACAAGTCCGGCATTCCGCCGCCGCCCATCATGCCGCCCAAACCGCCGAGGCCCATCTTGTTGGCAAGGCCGCCCATCATGGACTTCATCATGCCGCCTTTGCCGCCCTTCATGCTTTTCATCATGTCGGCCATGCCGCGGTGCATTTTGAGGAGCTTGTTGATTTCTGCGGCATCCGTGCCGGAGCCTTTAGCAATGCGCTGCTTGCGTGAATGCTTGAGGAGTTCCGGGTTCGCCCGCTCCCATTTGGTCATCGACGAGACGATGGCGATCTGGCGGTCGAACATCTTGTCGTTCAATCCAGCTGATGCCATCTGGTCTTTCATCTTGCCCATGCCGGGCATCATGCCCATCAGGCCGCCCATGCCGCCCATCTTTTTCATTTGGCGCAGTTGGTCGGCAAGATCGTCGAGATCGAACTTGCCTTCCTGCATCTTCTTGGCCATTTCTGCGGCCTTGGCATGATCGATGGTCTCGGCGGCTTTTTCGACCAGCGAGACAATATCGCCCATGCCCAAAATGCGGTCGGCAATGCGCTTGGGGAAGAATTCTTCCAGCGCATCCATCTTTTCGCCAACGCTGACCAACTTGATCGGCTTGCCGGTAACCGCGCGCATCGACAGTGCCGCGCCGCCGCGTCCGTCGCCGTCCATGCGGGTGAGCACAAGACCTGTAATGCCTACGCGCTCTTCGAAATTCTTGGCTAGGTTCACCGCGTCTTGACCGGTCAAGCTATCGGCAACCAGCAGAATTTCATGCGGATTGGACTTGGCCTTGATGTCGGCCATTTCCATCATCAACGGCTCGTCAATGTGCGTGCGGCCTGCGGTATCGAGAATGATAATGTCAAACCCGCTCAGCTTCGCCGCCTGCACCGCCCGCGCGGCGATATCGACCGGCGATTGCCCCGCGATAATCGGCAGCGTCGCAACACTCACTTGCTCGCCCAGTTGGCGCAGCTGCTCCTGTGCGGCGGGGCGACGCGTATCGAGCGAAGCCATCAACACCTTTTTGCGTTGACGCTCGGTTAAACGTTTAGCCAATTTGGCGGATGTTGTGGTTTTACCCGAACCTTGCAGACCCACCATCATGATGACGACCGGTGCCGGCGCATTCAGATCAATGCCTACGCCTTCCGTGCCAAGCAGCTCGACCAATTCGTCATGCACAATCTTGACGACCATTTGGCCGGGTTTGATGGATTTGAGAATTTCCGCTCCGACAGCCTTAGAACGCACTTTGTCGGTAAAGGAGCGCACTACATCGAGCGCAACGTCTGCTTCAATCAACGCACGGCGCACTTCGCGCATGGCCGCTGATACATCAGCTTCCGAAAGCGCACCGCGACCGGTGAGTGTGTTCAGGATCGTGCCAAGCCGTTCCTGCAATGATTCAAACATTCGTTTCGTCCTTTTCCTTTGACATGTGTTCGCCAAAGGTGGTGTTGCAATAGCGAGAAAACAAAACTCAAAGCAAAAATACATCCGGGGGCGCTTCGCGCTGCCGGATGTTGCCCTCTCAAGTCATTTTCACACAGGAAAACGCTTGGGTCGGATGCTCGAAGACTGATCTTCTTGGCTATTTGGCGGGGATAAACAGGAAATGTAGACAATTGTCAATCTTACACTTGTATTTCTCGCGTGGATTGTATCCACTCAACCTAATGAGCGGGAGATGAGAATGCTGAAATTACCAAAGAAGTATATTGATAGAGTTCAATCCAATTTAAAACGATATCAAAAAATTGCTGAACAACAAAAGATAAATGACGTCGCCGAAGCTGATACAGTCACTTTGGTCAAAGACATCCTAGCTGATGTTTTTGGATATGACAAATATACAGAATTAACCAGCGAATTTCAAATAAGAGGGACCTATTGTGACCTTGCCGTCAAAATCGACAGCAAACTGAAATTATTAATTGAAGTAAAATCTGCAGGCACAGAACTGAATAATAATCATTTGAAGCAAGCCGTCGACTATGGTGCACATAAAGGAATACTTTGGGTCATTTTGACAAATGGACTGGAATGGAGGCTTGTAAAAATATTCTTAGCTGGTCAAATAAATTTTGAAGTGATTTCGCGTTTCAATATTATGGACGTAAATCTAAAGAAAGAAGACGATCTACAAAACATGTTTCTGATTGCACGCGAAGGCGTTCTCGTTGATGCGATGGACACTTACCATTTGAACAGCCAGCTTCTAAATCGTTACACAGTTTCAGAAATAGTTAGGTCAGAGCCGGTGATTGCGGCTGTTAGGCGGGAAATGAAGCGCCTATTTCCTGAGGCAAAAATAACACCTGAAATAATATCCGATTTTCTAATTAACGAAGTTATTCGCCGAGAAACATTTGAGGGCGATAAAGCGAAAGAGGCTCAAGATCGTATCCGCAAAGCCCAAAAAAAGCTTACCAGAGCGGCCAATAAGGTTGCACAAGTAACGATAAACGAAGCGACGGACTAAATAACGCTTACTTGTCAAGTTTTCGCCATGAGTTTAAAGCAGACGGCAGCTTTAACCTGGATGACAAATTGCTTTTGAAAAGGCATTGTCGTGCGGGGCATCGAATCACCCAAGCTGGAGAAACCACTATGGCGCCTGTGCGCATTTCCCTTACCGCAGCCGTTGCTGCACTCGTTTTGACCGGAACCACCGGCGCTTATGCTGCTTCTTGTGGCAATACTGGCGGAGGATATGACGCTTGGAAACAAGAATTTGCAGCTGAAGCCAAATCTCAAGGTATAGGAGCCAAGGCGCTCGCAGCGCTGGCCAAGACCAGTTATGCCACAAAAACCATCTCAGCTGACCGCAATCAAAAGAGCTTTAAGCTGTCTTTTGACCAGTTCATGGCCAAGCGTGGCGGCTCTGCCATTATTTCTAAGGGCAAGGGCATCAAGAAGGCCAATGC
>JBGTAU010000004.1:0-5682 GCA_041749675.1 Rhizobiaceae bacterium
CATAAACCGTCGATAATCGCATTGAGCGCAATGCCATGGCGACGCAAATGCGATTTAGAAACGCGGCGTCCTTTGGCCTTCAGAGCGTTTGCGATCAGTGTTTCCGCATCATTGCGGTAGTCCATATAGCCGTCACGATGAACCTCAGCCATCGCTTTGCTAAAACGAATGGCTTCAATAAATCCGGCCCATAATGAAAGATTGGTGCGATCAACAATCGGCGCACTCAAGTTGGCAGTTATGAATGCACTTAGCCGCAAAATCGGTTCATCAACGGTGGAGGCAACGGCTTCGCGCGACTGTTCCGATAATTGATCTACGTAATAAACATAAGCCGCCAAAACGAGTTCGTCTTTGCTGGTAAAATAATGGCGGATAAGGCCCGGCGTTACACCGGCTTTTATTGCAATTTCACGTACTGTCGTGCGCTCCATGCCAAGCTGGGCGATACAAGATAAGGTCGCCTGCACCAGTTCCATGCGGCGAATATCCTCGCCTTCGCGGCGAAACGCTTTGCGGGCAATGGTCATGCGCGCCAAATCGGACCAGTTAGGCAAGTCGGTCCGCCTTCGCAAGCGATACACAATGCATCCGCCTCAAATGTATCAACGACGCATCCCGCTGCTTCCATTGCGGCCTTCGTCTTCGGAAAGCCCGCGACCATGATGACCTTGCGTGGGCTGGTGGGCAAAACGTTGAGCGAAAGGCCATTGGATGCTGTAAACTCATCTGCGGGTGCGATGATCAATTCGATGCCGCGCGCTTTCAATAATTGATACAAAGCCACTGGCATCAAAGGTGTGTGCACCAGATAAAGATCATCTGCCAGCGGGCTGATCATCGACATCAGATGGAGGCAAGCGGCTTCACCGTCCCACAGCGGAAGGTCAAAACTCAAGACCGAAATACCATGCGGCTTCAAGATCATCGACAGTTGGTCAATGCCAGGCTGGTTGGTGCGAATGCCGCGCCCGACTATAATTGTGTGAGCATCCAGCCAGAACGTATCGCCGCCTTCCAGCGTGCCAGGCGCTTCCAAAGTACCGATAACTGGAACACCAAGTTCAGTGAGCAATGCACTATGCAAGTTTGGTTCTGCAACACGCAGTGCTTTACCCATGTTCAAGATCACAGCGCCTGCCGAAGTGATGATGGATGGATCGCGCGTGAAAATCGAATCAGACAGGCCATCATCGACATCGGGCAACCAATGAATGGCCGCGCCGCTTTGCTCGATCATGTTTGTAAACACAGCATGCTGGCGCGCCGCCTTCTCAGCATTGAATGTCGGCCCATAGTGCCACTCAGCGGCGTTCGCATGGCGCATCACTTGATCCGGTTTGCGCATGATGACGCTGCGTAAGGGGGCATTCATGGCGTTCGCGCCGAAAGTATTCATGAGTCATCTCCACTGATTGAATTGTTATACAAACGAATAATAATTGCGCAAGTCAGATTCAATGGGTTGACGGCTAACCAAAAGGCGTTGCATGTTAGCACTAATACAAGGGAACAGTCGGCAAAGACCGGCAGGCAAAATATTGAGCGGTGCTACGACGTTGGCCGCAAGGGTAGGAAGTGAATGGCAACAGCCAGTGCGTCCGCGACTGCTACCGTATCAGCTCCACAAGCTGTGCGGATCGAAAACTTACACAAGAGATTTGGTGCGCTTGAAGTCATCAAAGGCGTATCGCTCAGCGCAAAGCAAGGCGACGTGGTGTCCATCATCGGCGGGTCTGGTTCCGGTAAGTCAACCTTGTTGCGTTGCATCAATTTTTTAGAGACGCCCACCTCAGGCAGTATTTCAATCTGCGGCGAAGAGGTGAAACTAAAGCCGGATACAGGCGGTGGCTCAGTGCCCGCCGATCGAAGGCAACTGGAACGCATACGTTCTACGCTTGGCATGGTGTTTCAAAGCTTCAATTTGTGGCAGCACATGACAGTCATTCAAAATGTCATGGAAGTGCCAGTGCAGGTGCTGGGCATCTCTAAAGACGTCGCCTACGCCAAAGCCGAAGAGCTATTGCGCCGCGTAGGTCTCTGGGAAAAGCGCGATGTCTATCCAGCCTTCATGTCCGGGGGCCAGCAACAGCGCGGCGCGATTGCACGCGCGCTGGCGATTGACCCAAAGGTCATGTTGTTTGATGAGCCCACATCCGCGCTGGACCCTGAGCTGGTTGGCGAAGTGCTCAAAGTCATTCGTGATCTGGCCGACGAAGGCCGCACGATGATTCTCGTCACACATGAAATGAAATTCGCACGCGAAGTTTCGAGTCACGTCATCTTCTTGGCCAATGGCCTCATCGAAGAAGAAGGCCATCCGAACGCGCTGTTCAACAATCCAAAATCAGAGCGGCTTAAACAATTTTTGAAAACCGTCTCTTGATGGATCAATGGGGTAGAGAAGGAAACTTGAAATGACAAAAACATTAAAAACAATTATTGCCGGTCTGCTGATTGCAACCGCGTCGATAACCACTGTACAGGCAGAAGCATTGAAAATCGGCATCGCTGCCGAGGCTTATCCACCATTCGCATCGCCAGATGCATCCGGCGCTTGGGTTGGCTGGGAAGTTGAAATGATTGGCGCAGTCTGTGAAGCCGCAAAAATTGAATGCGCCATCACGCCAGTTGCTTGGGATGGCATCATTCCAGCACTCACCGCCAAAAAAATTGACGCGATTATGGCATCCATGTCGATCACTGAAGAGCGCATGAAGACCATTGATTTCTCGAACAAATATTACAACACACCAACCAACGTGATGGGTGCAAAAGGCACTGCAATGGATGCCACTCCTGAGGGCCTAAAAGGCAAAATCGTTGGCGTACAAGTGTCCACTGTGCATGCTGATTACGCGAAGAAATATTTTGGTCCGACTGCCGCAGAAGTGAAAGAATATCAAACGCAAGACGAAGCCAATGCTGATCTTGCAGCAGGCCGTGTTGACGCTGTGCAAGCCGACTCCATCGCGCTTGATGCATTCTTGCAGTCCGATGCTGGCAAAGCTTGCTGCGAAATGAAGGGCACTGTGGCTGATGATCCGGCCATTCTAGGCAAGGGCGTTGGCGTTGGTGTGCGCCAAGGTGAGGCAGAACTGAAAGACAAATTCAATGCTGCCATCGAAGCCGTACGCGCCAGCGGCAAGTACGATGAAATCTCGAAGAAGTATTTCAACTTCAACATTTACGGCGGCTGATTGATCCATGCAAAGCGGCGGGCAACACGTATGTTATGATCGGTGTGGCGCATGAGTGCGACCATCGCGATTGTAACGCCGATGCTTGCCGTTGGCTCACTCCAATTGCTACAAGATTGGGGACCAAACCTTTTGCGAGGTTTGGTCCACTCGCTTGAAATTGCCTTTGGCGCCTACGCCATCGGACTTATTTTGGGAACCATCGGCGCATCCGCCAAGCTTTATGGCGGACCTGTCGCCAAAGATGTTGCCGAACTTTATACCACCTTGGTGCGAGCTATTCCTGAGTTGGTGTTGATCTTGTTGCTCTATTACGGCGGGACAACTTTGATCAATGATGCATTGGCATATTATGGTCGCCCGCCCGTTGATATCAGCGGCTTGGCTGCAGGCATTGTCGTCTTGGGCATTGTACAGGGCGCCTATCACACCGAAGTTTTACGCGGCGCAATTTTGTCATTGCCGCCTGGCCAAATCGAAGCAGCCCGCGCCTACGGCATGTCACCGTGGCAAGCAATGCGTCGCATCACGCTGCCGGGCATGTTGCCCTATGCTTTGCCGGGACTTTCAAATTTGTGGCTGGTGGTGACTAAAGACACCGCGCTGTTGGCCGTCGTTGGCTTTGCGGAATTGACGCTCGAAACACGCCAAGCCGCGAGCACCAACAAAGCCTATTTCACGTTCTTCATGGCAGCGGGCCTCTTGTATTTGATTGTCTCGTTGGTCTCGACATTTGTCTTGCACACCATTGAAGCCCGCGCTTCGCGCGGCTTGCCGAAGGTGGCATAGATGGCAACACAAGATCCAAACGCCATCAAATGGAATGCGCCACACCGTATCGTGTTTATAGGTTTGTTGGCTCTGTTTGTGTTCTATGCCATTACCAAAATGCGCTGGGACTGGCTGCCAGAATACGCACCATTAGCGCTGCAAGGGATATGGCGTACGATTTGGCTGTTGGTGCTGAGTGTCGGGTTCGGGTTTATTTTGGCAATTCCGATTGGCTTGGTGCAAGTAACCGGTCCCCGCTGGTTGGCTTGGCCTGCCACGCTGTTCTGTACGGTGATCCGCGGTACGCCACTGTTGTTACAACTCTGGCTGCTTTATTACGGCCTTGGATCGCTTTTCCCGCAATTTCCATGGATACGCGATAGTTGGGCTTGGCCGATCCTGCGCCAAGCGTGGCCCTATGGATTGCTGGCGCTGACACTGTCATTTGCGGCCTATGAGGCCGAGATTATGCGTGGCGCATTCGCTGGAACGCCGCGCGGACAATTGGAAGCTGGCCGCGCCTACGGTATGAGCCCGTCGAAACTCTTTTGGCGCATTTGGCTCCCGCAGTCTGTACAACGCGCCTTGCCAACGCTTGGCGGCGAGACTGTGTTGCAGCTCAAAGCAACACCGCTGGTGGCGACCATCACCATGGCAGACATTTATTCCGTATCATCCAAAGTGCGGCAAGATACGTTGCTGGTATATGAGCCGCTGTTGCTGCTGGCGTTGGTCTATTTGGTTCTGACCGCTATCATTGTCCTATTGTTCAAGCGACTTGAAAACCGGATACCATCCAAGCGGGCATAAAGGTGCCCACTTGACAATGGCGTTCAAGCGGGCAGGTGGATCTTGAACTTCTCGCGAATTTCCATGTCGGCAACCAGATCAATGATTTGGCGGCGCGGTGTGCCCAAAATCTTTTTCTTAACCGCAATGGCGCGCTCGATTAGGTCTGGCTTGCCCACTTCCACCCATTCCTTCGGGCTCATGCGGTCGGCAATGCGCGGATAGATATACTCCGTTTGCATGACCGAAAGTGTCTGCGCATGTCCAAGATAATGGCCGGGACCACCGATGCACACGTTTTTCATCGTCTCAATAGAAAGCGCTTCCTCAGTCACATCAATGCCGCGCACACAGCGCAACACTTGTCCGAGCATGTCGTCGCCCAGCACCAGTGACTCGAGTGAAAATCCGAGCAACGACGCATGCATACCAACGGACTCGTAGACCATATTGAGACCAGCCAAGCCTGCCATCACGTTAGACGTCGCCTGTTCCCAACCAGCCTGCATATCCGGCAATTTTGCATCTGCGATACCAGCTGCCGCGCCGCCTGGCAGCCCATAGAACCGGTGCATTTGTGCGCAGCCTGCCGTCAGCAATGCCTGCTCGCCCGATCCACCGGACATCGCACCAGAGCGCAAGTCTGAAACAAACGGCCAAGTGCCGAAAATCGCCGAAGCGCCGGGCTTGATGGCGTTGACATAGACCACGCCGCACAAGCATTCGGCAACGGCTTGCACGATGGCAGTGGTCAAAGGGGCAGGGGCAGTCGCACCGGCTTGGCCTGCTGACAACAACAACACTGGCATACCACCGGCAACCGCCGCTTCCATGACCTGACAGGCTTCATGGGCAAACTTCATCGGTGGTACAACAAAGCAGTTTGAGTTCGACACAAATGGCCGCGCGCGCCATTTGTCTT
>JBGTAU010000005.1:0-9676 GCA_041749675.1 Rhizobiaceae bacterium
GCCTGCGCAGCCCCAAAGCCAAACACCAAACCAAACCCAGCACACACAAAAGCTGATTTTTTCAACATAATCTCTCAACCCCTCCGAAATCTGCGCTAAAACAGCAGGTATGAGATGAACCTATAATGAACACCTATTCAACCGTCGTTTTGTAAATATGCCACGTGGTGTGGCCAAGTATTGGGAGTACAATAATCAAGCCAAGAAACAACGGCAATGATGCAATAATGACCAACAATGTCACTGCAAGACCCCAGCCGATCATCACGACAGGGCTGGCAAGCACCACCTTAACAGAAGTGATCATGGCCGTGACCATATCCAATTCACGGTCCATCAATATCGGTATAGAAATTACCGTGATTGAAAATAAGATGATCGCCAACGCCGCGCCGACAATGTGCCCGACGCCAAGGAACCAAAGTCCTGCAGATGTTGTAGTGATTAATTCAATAAAGCCCGGCAGCGAGGAAAAACTCATCCTGCCCAAAAATAGCGCCATCAAAAGCCGCACTTGATAGACCCACATCCAAATAACAAACAGGACTACAAACGCCATCCAAGAAAGCTCTCGACCGCGCTGAATCCACATACGTGAAACAACGGCATTCCAAGTCACTGATTCTCCCGCTTGCAGACGCCGCGACACTTCATAAAGGCCAACTGCCAGAAAGGGACCAACTAACGGAAAACCAATAGCAAATGGATAAATCATCCAAGGAATATTGAGCCAACTGATGCAGGCAACGATGGCGATGCCAAAAAACGCGCAGGCAGCGCCGATAACCAACCCAAACCGCGGTTTTGCAATAAAGTCAGCAATGCCGCGCGACAAGGCTTTTTCGAGTTCCTTAAACGTCAGCACTTTCACCTTCGGCATCGCAGACAGCGGCAAAGACTGTATCGGTTCGCTCATAGGATCCCCTCCCAAGGATTTACCTCAATATCTCAGCAGTCTTTAGCCACTTCGACCAAAACTTTATTGAGCCATATCAACTTGGGAATAGAAATATAGACATTTGTACGCACAGGGATTAGGTCGCGTCTACATTTTACATCCAAAGGAAAAAGACATGGAAGTACGCGACTCAAACGGAGCAATCTTGGCAGAAGGCGACAGCGTCACCGTCATCAAGGACTTAAAAGTCAAAGGATCTTCGTCCGTCGTCAAGCGTGGATCAATTTTCAAAGGCATCCACCTGACCGATGAGCCAGGCGAAATTGAGGTGCGTTCGAAAGAAATCAAAGGCCTCGTATTGAAAACCGAGTTTGTCAAAAAGTCTTGAACTCTTAGTGCCCAACCGAATAGTCGCTTTGACGTGTCAAATAGAGTAGTTTTCGAGAACTTCAGGGGCCTGCCAGCAGTTTGCCGCTTAAGGGCGGGAAAAAGTTAGCGGAGTATATTACAGTACATGAGCACCGGAAGCACAAAAAATTGCTTTAGTTGGCCGTTAAAGTAGAATTATCGTTTGGGCGATCAGGGTTTGGCCTTTTCCCAAGTGACGGTCTGACCATAAAGCGGCACTGTCGACATCGACATCTTCGCAGAGCCATCCTGCACTTGGCGAGAATGCGACAGGTAAATCAGCGTATCGTTTGTTTTGTCATAAATACGATTAACCACCTGTTGCTTCCAAATCAGCGAAATACCTTGGTTGAAAACCTCTTCACCCTCTTCATCGAGCGAAATTTCACCAATGGAAAGTGGACCAGTTTGGCGACAAGAAATGGATGTGTCGGACGGATTCTCAAACCAATTGCCCTTTTGCAACCGATCAATCACGCCGCGATCAAAATAGGAAATATGACAAGTTACACCCTTCACTTTCGGATCGGCGATTGCTTCAATGATAATATCATTGCCAAACCAATCGACGCCAACTTGGCCGACTTCTTCAGCAAATACGGAAGCAGTGCTCGCCAGCAATAGTCCAGCGGCGAAGAGTTGGGCGACTTTCATAAATTCATTCTCCATTGGTGTCGTACTGGCAGGATATAAGCGGCCAGCAGCGCAATTCCAAGTAAGAGGGCCGTTATTTGTCAACCATGTGTCATGCGTTTCAGCACATCTGTTTTAAGCCAAAAATGCTGATAAAACGCACCGACCACATGAAGCAAAAATAGCCCGATCAGCAACGGCACCATTGTCTCGTGCATTTCTTCAGCCAAGTGCGGGCCACCAAAATAAGCGACGCCGCCCGTGATGGGTAGTAGTAGCATCAAGCCATAAAGTCCGATGTGGGTAGCGTGCGCGGCAAGCTTCAACAGTGGCGCCTCACTTTTCGGCAGTTCCGGAACACCAGAACTATGGCGCACCCAAAGCCGCCAGACCACCAAACCCAACACGGCAAAACCACCCCAAATATGCAATACCCCGTTGAAAGAATTGAGGCCAACCGCATCACCACCGCGCTCATAAGCACGCCATAGATCAACGAAATTTTCGTGCATGACAAAAATCGCTATGAGCAAAACGGCCATAATCCAATGAAGGGCTTTTTGCAGGCGGGAGTAGGAAAGTGTGACGTTTGACATATTCTAAAATCTCGTTGCATTGACTGCTGCCTAACCGTGCATTTGATGATTTTGCAAGTTAAGCTTTTGTCATGTTACGCCCATTTGTCCAAAAACTCTTCAATTCCAAGCGTTTGCATGTCTGGTATTGCTTCAGCCACTTTTTCAAACGGCCAATCCCACCAAGCACTTTCTAAAATGCGCGCGCGTATTTTTTCTTCAAAACGAAACCGAATAGCTTTTGCTGGCACACCGGCCACGATTTCAAAAGGCGACACATCGCGGCGAACAACGGCATTGGCGCCAACAACTGCGCCAGATCCAATTCTCACTCCAGGTAAAATAACCGCGCCGTGCCCGATCCAAACATCATTGCCAATCGTCACTTTCTTCGCGCGGCGGCGCTCTCGAAATTCATCATCGAGCCCTTGAAAGCGAAAATACTCATTGGGTCGATAGGTCACTTTATGCATCGTTAGACGTTCAACCGGATGCTCCAACGCATTTATCCGCACGTTCGCCGCTATCGAGCAAAATTTGCCAATCTCAGTATAGATCGCCTCGCCATTGCGCTCAAAATAGCTAAAGTCACCAACAACAACTTCGCGCAAAACCACGCGCTCGCCAATTTCGCAATATTTGCCGATGCGAGAGCTTTTGAGCTGCGCAGTCGTATGAATACGCGGCTCTTCGGTTTTTCGTTGTGCCAGTCCTTTATCGTCCATTTTCCTGAACTAGCTGTGCCTGCGGCACTTGGCAACATAAGGTTCACGCCTTCTTGAGTGCAATTCAGTGGAAAATGTCCTATATTGTACGCAATAGGAAAAACGTATGTCATTGAACGCACTGACCTCGAAGAAAAGCAAATGGGTTGTAGGAGCACTTGCCGCGCTTCTTCTCTGCGCTGTCACCGGCGCTGTTTTCGCAGCATGGGTCAACAATGGTCCACAAATCCTACTCAGCCTAGGTTCAAGCGCACTCGCTTGGTGCTTTTAACTCGAGATCAAAATGCAAAGTACAATCCGCATCATTTTCGCCACGCTTTTCCTAATCATTGCTGCAACGATCGGCTGGGTTACCTACACTTGGTTTTCCAACAGCAAAACTGAAGCACCCTATGGGGCACCATTCAACTTGGTGGACATGAATGGGCAACCGATTACTGAGGCTGCAATGCAAGGCCAGCCATCAGCGGTATTCTTTGGGTTCACAAATTGCCCCGAGGTTTGCCCCACCACGCTTTTTGAAATGAAGGGCTGGTTCGACAAATTAGGCGACGACGGGAAAAACATCAAAGCTTACTTCGTTTCGGTTGACCCAGAACGCGATAGCCCTGAGCTTTTGAAAACCTACATTTCCAATGTCACAGATCGTGTTACCGGAATTACCGGCGATCTTGCAGGAACTTCCGCGATGGCAAAGGCATGGGGCGTCTATTTCAAAAAAGTCGACACCAGCGACGGCAGCTATACGATGGACCATACGGCACTGGTTTTTCTGATTAATTCTAAAGGCCAATTTCACGGCACCATTGCTTATGGCGAAAATCCTGATACGGCGTTCGAAAAAATGAAACGCCTCTCAAAATTATAGAAAATTAATATGCCGCAAAGCCGCTTTTATCTGACTGCCGAACGCCTAGAAGCCGAACGCATATTCGATCTGATCGAACGCGCCTTTGAAGATGATGGTTATCCAGTTTCCATTCTCGACGTTGAAGACGAAGGCGTCTTTGAAGTGTCTATGTATTTTGAAAGCCACGAAGCTGATGACATTCGAGAGCGGTTGATCGCAGCTCTAGGCTCCGATCTTTTTGGCCTTGAACTACACCAAGAAGACCTACCTGATATTGATTGGGTTACACATTCACTCGGCATCTTGGCCCCAGTTCACGCTGGACGTTTCGTGGTCCATGGCGCGCATGATCGCGGCTGCGCTCGCACTGGCGAAATCGCCATCGAGATTGAAGCCGGCCAAGCCTTTGGCACCGGCCATCATGGCACCACCGCCGGCTGTCTAGAAATTCTCACTGAAGTGATCCGGAATCGCAAACCGCGCAATGCGCTTGACCTAGGAACCGGTTCCGGCGTACTCGCCATCGCTGCTGCACATCTGGCGCACATTCCAGTGTTAGCAACGGACATTGATCCTGTGGCTACCAAAGTAGCCCGCGAAAATGTCCGCATCAATCAGGCACATAATTATGTGCGATGCGAAACCGCGACCGGATTTCACCGCAAAGAAATCGGCCAGTCAGCCCCGTTTGATTTGATCGTCGCCAACATCTTGGCCAAGCCCTTGATGCAACTCGCCCCACAAATGGCGCGGCACTTATCGCGCGGCGGTGACATTGTGCTCTCCGGCATTCTAGCCAGCCAGCGCGATAAAGTACTCGCCGCTTATAGAACGCAAGCGCTCTATCACCGCAAAACTCTATGGCGCAACGGCTGGGTCACACTGCATTTGAGCTAGTTAGAGCGGGTGATACCCACTCGCGCGTTTGCGCAGTTCTGCTTTGGTGTATCCCAGCGTGCGCAAGGTCTCAGTATCCAAACGCAATAAAGCACCATTGGCATAGCGCGTTGCTTGCCGATTGCGTCCGGCAATCATGGCGTCTACGGCTTTGCGGATAAATCCACGTTTTCCTTTGGTCGAGGCCATATCGATTTTCCTTCTATCAACGCAGCCTCCCACTGCTACGAATAAGGTACGGTGATTTGAAGTCATGAGATAGGCCATTGCTGCATGGGCGTTATGTTCATTTCGCACATGCGAAGTCATATTGCTGCCATGCAGCATAACACACAAACATCGAATCTTTGCCAGCATCTACCTTGCGCCTTGCAAGGCTGACTTCTATTCTCAAATCGAATCCGGAGAATTTGCAATGTTCCAAACCTTTGAAGACACCGCCAATGGCCAAAACTCAGCGGCTAGAATTGCTGCGCTTCGCGCGCACTTTGAAGGCCTAAAAATCGATGGGTTTCTCGTGCCACGCGTCGATGAGCATCAAGGCGAATATGTAGCCGCTGGATCCGAGCGATTGGCGTGGCTAACAGGTTTCACTGGTTCGTGGGGCGTTGCGCTCATTTTGAAATCGACCGCGCATGTATTTGTCGATGGCCGCTACACAGTCCAAGCTGCAAACCAATTGGATGCTGCGACATTCAAGGTTGAAGATCTCATTGGCAATCCACCGACCGCATTTATTCCAGCCAAATTGCCGAGCGGTTCACGCATCGGATTTGATCCTTGGTTGCACACAATTGGCGAAGTCAAATCGCTGCAAAAAGCGCTCGAGAAAATGGGGGGCACACTCGTCCCGCTCGCTAAAAACCCGATTGATCAAATCTGGACCGACCGCCCTGCCCCGCCATTAGAACTCGCTTCGATCCAACCGATCGAATACGCAGGGGTCCTCGCAAAAACTAAAATTGCCGACATTGCCAATGCACTAACCGCGGCAAAGGCTGACGCGACGGTCTTAACTGATCCCGCGTCCATGGCGTGGCTGTTCAACATCCGCGGCAATGACGTGCCGCATACACCTTTTGTCCTTGGCTTTGCACTGATCAAAGCCAGCGGCGAGCCTGTGCTTTTTATCGACAAGCGTAAACTACCGATAAAGGTCGAAGCCTATCTCACACAGCTCGCAACACTGCTGCCACCGTCAGCGCTAGAAGAAACATTATCCGATTTTGCCCAAGACAAAGTGATCGCACTCGATCCAGCCCTTGCTGGTGATAAATTCCGCACAATCGTGGAGAGCGCAGGCGGCACAGTCGTTGAACTTCAAGACCCTGCCCGCCTACCCCGTGCCCGCAAAAACGCCACCGAACAACAAGGTGCCCGTAATGCTCATCTTCGCGATGGCGCGAGCATGGCAACATTCCTCAAATGGTATGACGAGCAAGCCCCCGGCGCGCTCGATGAAATCAGCGCCGCCGTGAAACTCGAAGAGTGCCGCGTCACCAATGGCGAGGCCAGCCAAATGCCATTGCTGGACGTCTCGTTTCCATCGATCTCCTCGACAGGCCCAAACGGTGCCATCAATCACTACCGCGTCACCACTGAAACCAATCGTACTCTGCAAGAGGGCGAACTCTTTCTGCTCGATTCAGGCGGACAATATCGCGATGGCACCACCGACATCACCCGCACGCTTCCCGTCGGCAAAGTCAGCACCGAATATTGCCGCCGCTTTACGCTGGTGCTGAAAGGCATGATTGCTATCTCCATGCTGCGTTTCCCGAAAGGCACACGCGGCTGCGATATCGACGCCTTCGCCCGCGCCGCCTTGTGGCAAGCCGGCCTTGACTACGGTCATGGCACTGGCCACGGCGTTGGCTCTTATTTATCCGTCCACGAAGGCCCGCAACGCATCGCGAAAGTCGGCATCACCCCGCTAGAACCTGGCATGATCCTCTCCAATGAACCCGGCTATTACAAACCAGGAGAATACGGCATCCGCATCGAAAACTTGATCATCGTCACGGAGCCAAAACCAATTGAAGGCGGCGATATCGCGATGATGGAGTTTGAAACCATCACCCTCGCTCCCATCGACAAACGCCTGATTGACACCAGCCTCCTCACCCGCGCCGAACTGCAATGGCTAGACGCCTACCATTCCCGCGTGCTGGCAGAAATTGGCCCGATGGTGGACAGTGCCACCCGCGCATGGCTGACGCTGGCGACGATGCCGTTTGAGGTGGAAGCTTAGGGTCTGGACCTATTAATTTTGACGAAATGGTCGAGGTGATTTTTGGTGAGTGTTAGGAGCACAGGCGCAGGAAATGCAAGCATTTTCAAGCCTTTGCGACGCGGCAATCGCCGAAAAGCGCCCGATTTTAGTGCCAACAGGCAACTGGCTTCAATCTGCTTCATCAAACCGTTCAAACGGGCTTCAGCCCGTTTTTCACGATTTTCTTCGCATATTATTGCCATTTGCCTGCCATTTCATCAAAATTAATAGGTCCAGACCCTAAGTCTAATGCAAACATAAGACCAAAGCCCACTTGCAAATTGCGCCAATATTGAACATGCATGTGATATGCCACATTAAATGGGATCCCCATGCGCCTCAATCTTTTTACTGATTACGCTTATCGTCTGCTCATCCATGTCGCCGTTACTGAACCGGAACTTTTGACCATTGCGCAAGTGGCAAAGAGTTTTAATATTTCACGACACCACCTGACTAAGATAGCCAATGAGTTGGTACGCGGCGGTTACCTTGATGCTGTTCGTGGGCGAAATGGCGGATTGCGGCTGGCTAAGAAGCCGGAAGACATCAATGTCGGCGATGTGTTTCGCTTTTGTGAATCCGATGCGCCGCTGGTGGAATGTTTCGATCGCGTGAACAACACATGCGTCATTACAACAAGCTGCACACTCAAACATATGTTGTACGAAGCCAACACAGCTTTCTTCGCGGTTCTGGCAAAATCCACGCTCGCCGACCTCATCACTCACAAAACGGAACTTCAGAAAATTCTCGCCTGAATTTTTAAATTTGATCTTGATCAATGCCTGTTCACTTTAATGATGTAAATAAAATGCATCTTTAACTGAGGAGCTTGTTATGAACACCAATCCATTCAACATCGGGCGTCGTGAATTTTTGCTGGCCGCAGGCGCTGCAACCGCAGTCGCAGCAGCCGTGGCACAAGCCGCCTCTGAAGAGGCCGTCAACACAGATGCGATGACCAAGGTCGCCGCTGTCGACATTTCCGCACTGCCACGCGTGAAGCAAAAGCTCGTTGCCCCGCCATTCGCGCCAGAGCATGAGCAAGTGGCTACAAGTGGGCCAAAGATCATTGAAGTCGAAATGACCATTCAAGAGAAACTGGTCGAAATCGACAGTGAAGGCACAAAGACTTGGGTTTTTGCGTATGAAGGCACGGTCCCCGGTCCGCTGATCGTTTGTCATGAAGGGGATTATGTAGAGCTGACACTGAAAAACCCCGAAACCAATCTGCTTGAACACAACATCGATTTCCACGCCTCAACGGGCGCGCTCGGCGGCGGCGCACTGACAAAAATCCAACCTGGCGAGCAATGTGTGCTGCGCTGGAAGGCGACCAAACCGGGCGTCTTCGTCTACCACTGCGCACCGGGCGATGTGATGATCCCCTACCATGTCGTCCAAGGCATGAATGGCGCAGTCATGGTTCTGCCGCGCGATGGCCTGAAAGACACTGCGGGCAAGCCGTACACGTACGACAAGGTTTTCTACATCGGCGAACAAGACTTTTACATTCCGCGCGATGAAAAAGGCGCTTACAAATCCTACGAAGGTTCAGCCGATAACATGGGCGAAGCGCTCGAAGTCATGCGCGGCCTCATCCCCACCCATGTGGTCTTTAATGGCAAAGCGGGCGCTTTGACCGGCGACAACGCGCTGAAAGCCAAAGTCGGCGAGAAAGTATTGTTCATACATGCGCAAGCCAACCGAGACACACGTCCCCATCTCATTGGGGGTCATGGCGACTTGGTTTGGGAAGCTGGTTCCTTCAACGACAAGCCGGACACTAATCTGGAAACATGGTTCATCAGAGGCGGTTCCGCTGGCGCGATGGCATATGAGTTCCGGCAGCCCGGCATTTATGCCTATGTGAATCACAATCTCATCGAAGCCGTCTTGCTCGGTGCCACTGCGCATGTGGTGGTCGAAGGAGATTGGAACGACGACCTCATGATGCAAGTTGCCAAACCAAGCCTGATCACAGGCTAAAGGTCCAACGACGATGCCAGTAGCTTTAAGTATAAAAGCAATAACCACGGCGGCCGCACTTGTGGCCGCTGCTATCATCAGTTCGCTTACGACAATAACGAGCGAGTCTGGGCAATTTGAGACAATCAAAGTGACAATACCATCGGGTGCGATACTTGATGTTGGGCGCGATGAAATTACCCATGCGCTTTGGATGCAATGCGTATCAGCGCAGGCTTGCACACATCATCCCACGACGACGCCGCCTGCAGGAAACTTTCCGGCGACGGATATCAATATGGCCGACATCACCGAATTTACCACGTGGCTAAACCAAGAAACATCTGAACAGTGGCGTTTGCCAACGCGCAAGGAAGCCCAGCACTTTGCGGATTTGTTGCCAAAGGACAATGCCAAAAAACTATTCACCGACCCCCGCATGGTGTG
>JBGTAU010000006.1:0-11055 GCA_041749675.1 Rhizobiaceae bacterium
CGGCGAGCCAAACCCAGAACACTAGAAGGGCAAGGTTTCGAGAAGACGGTGTTGAAGGGCAAGCGGTAGGGGATAACGCTAACGGGGGATTGGCAATGGGGGCTTGTTGGCTGATACTCCCGCGAGAATTTTTTACCAATAATAAATGAGGAGTCGGGAAATGAGCGCAGTCGCAGATTACAAGCAGGTCCGCAATTCATCGGTGGGTCCGGAGCTGACTTAATCAATGGCGGCGCTGGCGTAGACGAGGTGTCGTTCCTAACAAGTATCGTTGGCGTAAGTGTAAATTTAGCAAATGGCCGCGGAACAGGCGGCGATGCTCAAGGCGACCAATATGTTTCCATTGAAAATATTGTTGGCAGCCAAAGCAATGACATGCTCACCGGTACCAATGGCGCCAATCGAATAGATGGTGGTTATGGGTACGATACGATCTACGGACTGGGTGGTGATGACATCCTTAATGGCAATGTCGGCGGCGCAAACGGTTCGGTGTTTAGCAGTGGCGGAAACACGATTTATGGCGGCGACGGTAACGACGTCATTGTTGGCGGATCTGGTCGTGGCACATTATTTGGTGATGCTGGTGATGACATTATTACCGCTGACGGTGTCGCGGATTACGTCAATGGCGGGGCCGGTTGGGATATGGTCAACTATGTCGGAATTTCCTCCGCAGTCACAGTCAACTTGGCAACCGGACGCGGCACAGGCGGCGCTGCAGATGGGGATACCTATGTCTCGATAGAGGCGGTGGCGACCCACACCGGCAATGACATCATTTTTGGTAGCAGCGGCGATAACTACGTTTGGTCCGGTGGCGGCAATGACACCATCTATGGATTAGGCGGCAATGACCGGCTAGAAGGGTTTGCTGGCGATGACATTATGCGCGGCGACGCTGGCGCAGATATCCTCAATGGAGGGGATGGGATTGACCGCGCGGATTACATCAACTCGAGTACCGCTGTGACGGTAAATCTGAGCACTGGCAAAGGCGTTGGCGGCGATGCAGCCAGCGATCTACTCTTAAATGTTGAAAATCTCCTTGGTTCCAAATTTGGCGACGTGCTGATCGGTTCTGCTGTTGCCAACACGCTGTATGGCGAGAGTGGCAACGACCGACTTGAAGGCCAGCTCGGCAATGACGCGCTGTTCGGCGGCGCCGGAAATGACATTGGCGGTGGCGGCGATGGCAATGACGGTGTTTTTGGTGATGCCGGTAACGATACACTCTACGGCGGCAACGGCAATGATTACCTTGCTGGCGGCGAGGGCAATGATGTCGTGTGGGGCGATGCTGGCAACGACCAGATAGACGCCGGTGCCGGCGATGATTTTGTTGTGCTGGGACTTGGCAATGACGGCTTCACGCTCGGTGCAGGCAACGACCGTGTGCGCTTCGATTATGGCAACGGCCAAGACACCATTTTCGACTTCGGCAATGGCCATGACGTCATTGATTTCTCGGCAACCAATATGACCCAAGCGGCATTGCAGGCCAACGCGCTGGACACAGCATCTGGCGTGCTCTTGCAGGTCGGATCCGGCACAATTCTTCTTGCAGGCCTGCAACTCTATCAACTCGAATGGAATTATGACTTCGCCTTCGCGGGGTGACAATGAGGTCGTAAATCAACGCATCCGGTCTTGAGCATGAGCAGCCAGCCGAGTAGACATGGGAAATGACTATAACCATTCTCGTTGATTCCGATGCTTGCCCAGTGCGGGAAGAGGTTTACAAGGTTGCCGAGCGCCATCAGGTGCCGGCAATCATCGTGGCTAATTCTCACATGCGTATTCCCAATGATCCGCTGTTTTCGCGCGTGGTGGTCAATGATAAATTTGATGCAGCCGACGATTGGATCGCCGAACACGCCAGTGCGAAAACGGTGGTCGTCACCTCTGATATTTTGCTGGCAGAGCGCTGTGTGAAGGCGGGGTCAATTGTGCTGGCGCCCAACGGCAAACCATTCACTGAAAACTCCATAGGCATGAGCGTCGCCACGAGAGCGATTATGGCGGACTTGCGGGCAGGGATCGGCCAGACATCCGGACCGGCACCCTTTACCAACGCAGATCGATCAAGCTTTTTAGCAGCATTGCACCAAGCGTTGGTGCGGCTAAAGCGTTAGGGTGCAAGGCTTGCATTACATGTAATGCCCGTGTTACATGTAATGTTAAAGAGGTGTTCGGAATGTCTGAGAATGCAGCCAAGAAATCCAATGCCCAGCGTGTGCAGCGCCATCGTTTAGCGTTGCGGGCAAGTGGCTTGAGGCCATTGCAAATTTGGGTGCCTGATACCAAGTCTCCAAGCTTCAAGGCACAAGTCAGTCAACAATCCAAACTTGTTTGCCTTGCAGATGATCGCGATCATGACCTCATGGAATTTTTAGATAACGCACTGATAGATGTTGCAGATTTTACGCAATGAAGCGCGGCGATCTTGTAAGTGTTGCGATATCCGGTGACTTTGGGAAGCCAAGACCGGCGCTGATCATTCAATCTGACCATTTCGAAGAACTTGGCACAGTGGTTGTTTTGCTTGTTACCAGTGCGCTGGTCGACGCACCGCTGCTACGTATTAGCCTCCAGCCATCTAACACGAATGGCTTACAGAAACCTTCGCAAATAATGATCGACAAAATCATGACAGTTCGCAAAGACAAAATTGGCGCAGTTTTTGGCAGAGCTGATGATGAAACTCTGTTGAAAGTTGGTCGAACGCTGCCTGTGTTTCTAGGTGTAGTTTAGTCAATTAACGCCAGCGCTCGACCGCCGCATCATCCTTGTCTTTCGCCTCTACCCATCCGCTGGATGTGCCATCTTTGCGATGTTCTTTCTTCCAAAATGGTGCACGGGTTTTCAGGAAGTCCATGAGGTAGGATGCCGCTGAAAATGCGGCTTCGCGGTGTGGGGAGGCGGCGACGACCAGAACAATATTGGCCCCTGGGGCAATTTTACCAAAGCGATGAATGGCCAGCAAATGCGTAACCGGCCAGCGCGCGCTCGCTTGCGTCGCAATGCGCATGATCTCGGCCTCCGCCATGCCAGGATAATGCTCGAGCTCGAGCGCGGTAAGCGTGCCGCCTTCATCGCGGCAAAGACCGGAAAACGTCACGATGGCACCAATGTCAGCGCGGCCGCTGGTCATGGCATCAATCTCAGTTTGAAGATAAAAATCCTCGGCCTGAATGCGCACGATTGGAGTAACGGCAGCCATGGCTCAGCCACCGGTCATAGGAGGAAACAACGCAATTTCACGTGCGCCAGCAATCAGCTCATCATGCTCAACGTGTTCGTGATTGATCGCCACACGAATGACTTTCGGCACTTGCAACGCGGCCTCATATTCTTCGCCCAGACCACGCAAAAACAGCAGCAAATCGCTCACAGTTTTCACGTCAATGGGAAGTTCGATGGTTTCTTCCGCCTTGCCGATACGTTCACGTACCCAAGCAAAATAGATCAGTTTCATTCGACATCCACAATATGTTTGAGGCCGGCGCGAAAATAATCATAGCCTGTGTAAAGCGTGATGATCGCGGCAATCCACAAAAGGATAATACCATACTCGGTCGTATACGGCAGCAACTTATCGCCAGCAGGACCAGCGAGCAGAAAACCAACTGCAATCATTTGAATGGTGGTTTTCCATTTGGCTAACCGCGTGACGGGGACCGATACTTTCAGTTCAGCCAAATATTCCCGCAGGCCAGAAACCAGAATCTCGCGGCACAAAATGATGATCGCTGCCCACAAAGTCCAGCCAGCGATCGTGCCATCAGCGGCCAAGAGAAGCAGACAGGCTGATACCAAAAGCTTATCTGCAATCGGATCGAGCATCCGCCCAATGGTCGATGTTTGTTGCCAGATGCGCGCCAGATATCCATCAAGATAATCCGTAATGCTCGCTATCGCAAAGAGAGAGAGCGCCGCCCAGCGTGCTGAATCGGACGATTTCAATTGCCCTTCCAGAAAAAAGCACAACACCACAAGCGGCACGGCCACGATGCGCGCATATGTGAGCATATTGGGTAGATTAAACGTCCGTGATGCCATCGATTCCGCTCTGTTTTCTGGAGACTAGCAAATAGGAGCGCAGTGCCTAGGTCAATGGGCAACGGTCTTTGTGTCGTGGAAATGATCAAATATCGAAAGCGCCATCGCTTCTGAAATGCCATCCACGACTTTAAGATCTTCGACGCCGGCTTTTGAAACAGCCTTGGCTGTACCAAAATGATGCAGCAAAGCACGCTTTCGAGTCGGGCCAATGCCTTCAATCTCGTCCAAGGGATTTTTGAGCATCTCTTTTTTGCGCTTAGCGCGATGCGTGCCAATGGCAAAACGGTGCGCTTCATCGCGCAGCCGCTGGATGAAATACAGCACCGGATCACGCGGTGGCATGGTAAAAGGTTCGCGTCCTGCCACGAAAAACCGCTCGCGGCCCGCATCGCGATCAACGCCCTTGGCGATGCCGATCGCTGTGATTTTATCGCTCAGCCCAAGTTCGCTCAGCATCGCACGCACAACGCTCATTTGCCCTTGTCCGCCATCGATGAACACAAGATCAGGCCATTGTGGCGTCATGTCATTTTCTTCAATTTCGTCACTGACCTCGGCCACTTCCGGCCCATCGCCCGCTTCCTTAAGCAACCGCGAAAACCGGCGCTCCATGACTTCCTTCATCATGCCAAAATCGTCGCCGGGGGTGATGGTGGTCGAGCGAATGTTGAACTTGCGATATTGGTTTTTGATAAACCCATCCGGCCCAGCCACAATCATCGCGCCGACGGCATTGGTGCCCATAATATGGGAGTTATCATAAACCTCGATGCGACGCGGAGCGGCGGGTAGATTAAAGGTCTTGGCCAATCCTTCGAGCAGCATTTTTTGTGAAGCCGTATCCGCTAATTTGCGTGCCAACGCCTCACGGCAGTTGATCATCACTTGATCGACAATAGACTTTTTCTCGCCGCGCTGCGGAACGCCGATGTCAATCTTTCGCCCGGCATTTTCTGAGAATGCAAGTGCCAGCAAGTCCTGCTCTTCAATGGATTGAGAGAGTAAAATGCTGCGCGGAATCGGCTTGCCATCGTAAAACTGCGCAAGAAACGACGTCATCACCTCAGCGGCGGACAGCGAACTGTCGGCACGCGGGAAGTAGGCATGGTTGCCCCAATTTTGGCCCGTGCGGAAGAAAAACACTTCAATGCACGTCATGCCACCATCTTGGGCAATAGCAAAAACGTCGGCCTCGTCCACAGTTTGCGGATTGATGCCTTGGCTTGATGTGACGTGTGACAATGCCGACAGGCGGTCGCGGTAGATTGCAGCACGCTCGAAATCAAGGTTTTCCGCTGCCGCGCTCATCGATTGCGAAAGCGTCGCCACCACAGCTTTGCTTTTGCCATTGAGGAAGTCTTTGGCCTCTTCAATCATCAAAGCATAATCATCTGGTGCGACTTCATTCGTACAAGGTCCGGCACAGCGTTTGATTTGATAGAGTAGGCAAGGGCGCGTGCGGTTTTCAAAAAATGAGTCTGTGCACGTGCGCAATAGGAATGCCCGTTGCAAAGCGTTGATCGTGCGCGAGACCGCACCGGCGGACGCGAAGGGGCCGAAATAGTCACCCTTACGATTTTGCGCACCGCGATGTTTGAAAATGCCAGGTGACGCATGGTCGCGATTGATCAGAATGTAAGGAAATGATTTGTCGTCGCGCAGCAGCACATTGTAGCGCGGCCGCAAGCGCTTGACGAGATTGGCTTCCAACAACAAAGCCTCGGCCTCAGTGCGCGTGGTGACAAACTCCATTGAGGCGGTTTCGCCAACCATGCGGTGGATGCGATTAGAATGACCGCGCCCTTGCGCATAGCTGGTGACGCGTTTTTTTAAAGATCGCGCTTTACCGACATAAAGCACATCGCCGCCAGTGTTGAACATGCGATAAACGCCGGGGCTATTGGGCAATCGCTTGACCAACTCTTGGATAACTTCAATGCCAACTTTGCCGGCAATATCTGCGCTGGCGCCACCATCATCCCAATCAAACGTGGCTATAGGCAAAGCATCGCTTTGCTCTATCGTTTCGTCCGAAAGTTCAAAGTCTTGCGGCGGTAAATCGCCAGTCGTTTTTTTTGAATTGATCATTCAGCAATGCCTGCAATGTCGGGTGTTTCCCACGCCAAATGCTGTCCGCCATCCAGCGCAATCATTTGTCCGGTGACAGACTTCGCGCCCCAAAGATAACGGATCGTCGCGCCAAATTCACTTAAGTCAGGGCCGCGTTTAAGTATCAATCCATCCAGTTGCTTGGTAAAGTCGGCTTCACTCTGGCGACTGTTGCGCAAGGTCGGGCCAGGACCAATCGCGTTTACACGAATGCGTGGCGCTAACGCCTGCGCCATGGTTTGCGTTGCGGCCCAAAGCGCTGCCTTTGAAAGAGTGTAAGAATAAAAATTAGGCGTCAGATTCCACACACGCTGATCGATGATGTTGACGATCAATCCCTGAGATAGGTTCTGCGCAGCAAAGCCCTGTGCAAGCATTGACGGCGCCTTGACGTGGAGTGCAAAGTGCCGGTCAAACCCTGCGTCGCTGAAATTTGAAATGTGATCGTCTTCAAAAACAGACGCGTTATTGACCAATAAATCGATCCCATCGAAATGTGATAAGACATCTTGGAACAAGCCTAGTGCGGCACCGGCTTCTGAAAGATCACATTCAAACAACTGGATGGTAGCCCCGAATGCCGCGGCCAACGCCGCGGTTTCTGCAGCATCCGGACGCGATCCGTGAAAATGCAACGCGATATCAAACCCATTGGCGGCCAAGTCTTCCACAATGGCTCGCCCAATGCGCCGTGCACCACCTGTGACCAATGCGACTGGCCGTTTCGCCATAGAGATGAATCCTTGTGGTTAATGCCTGGTTTCGTCCTCAATCATCTAGGCGACGAAAATGAGAAAAACAGCCTATTCCATTGCCTTTTAATCAAATTATCGCGAATCGCGAACACCAGTGTGCCCAAATTGCAACGCAACACCCTGCCATATTCTGGTCACGCAATCACCTCCTTTTGCGCACGCTCCTGCCAAATTTGGCCTTCATGTTTGGGGCGTAGGCACATCGCCCCAATACGGGCATCAAAAGTGCAATCGTAAAGGAGTTATCCAGATGAAACGCAATTTTACAATGCTCGCCGCTGCTGTTGCTTTTGCAGCGTTACCAACATTTTCATTTGCTGCAGACGCGATCGATGAAATTCCATCAGCGCCAGAAGCGCCACTTGAACAGGCAGCCGCTGTTTCCAATTGGTCTGGCGCTTATGCCGGTGTAAGCGGCGGTTACGGCTGGGGTAAAGCAAAAACTCCAGGCAACAACATCACGACCAAGGGCTTCAATGGCGGCGTTTACGGCGGCTATAATATGCAGCAGGATTCAATCGTTTATGGTGGCGAAGTTGACCTTGGATACAGCGCGGCCAAAGGCACCAATGCAGGCGTTGCATATAAGAATGGCGTAAATGGTGCTGCCCGCGCCCGCCTCGGTGCCGATTTTGGCCCTGCCATGATTTACGGTGCCGGTGGTCTGGCCTTCACCAATGGTAAAGTCACATCTGGTGCAGTCAGCGATACAAAAACGCATATCGGCTGGACAGCGGGTGTGGGTGCCGAAGCGAAAGTGACCGAAAACATGATCGGCCGCGTCGAGTTTCGCCACAATAACTTTGGTTCCAAGACCTATGCCGTTGGCGCAGGTACGCCCGCCAAGTTCAGCGAAAACGAAATCCGCGTTGGTCTAGGCGTGAAGTTCTAATTATCAATCAAGGCAAACAAAACCGGGCGATACTTCTCCCGGTTTTTTTATGGCAAGCGCGGCAATAATGCCGCGAGCGCTTCATGCTTGTCAGTAAATTTTTTGGCATAACGCTTTAGCTTCGGACGACCCTTTTCCCAACCAGGAAAACGCAAACTTAGATAGCCAAGTGTGGCTGCAAGCGCGATATGGCCAGCGTGGATGCGTAAAGGGAGCTTAGGCGGATTGGCTTCCAAAACATCCAATGCTTGGGTCACTTTACCCAATTGTTTGTCGAGCCAGCCTTGATAAATAAACGCCTCAGGGCGCAGGCGCTTTTCATATTGATAGGCCACAGCGCAATCATTGATGCCGTCAGCAATCGCTTCCATGCGCTGCGCCTCGAGAAGTTTCGCTGCGTTTTTGGGCAACAACTTCCCGCCTGTGGCGCGGTTCATGTAATGTATGATCACGACGCTATCGAACACTGCACCGTCATTTTCGGTGAGCAACACCGGTATCTTACCCAATGGATTGGCCGCGGATAATTCCGCGTTGGCCTTGGAGGTGTCAACAAATTTTATATCGCAAGCGTAGCCCGCATAGGCCGCAGCCATACGTACTTTGGAGCTGTAGGGTGAGGGGGGAGAAACGAGTAGGGTTGACATCACTTGGCTCACTTTATCGGTTCGATGGTTATGGACTGTGCACGGCACCCCGCGCGATCAACTTCAGGACATGCACGAAATTCCAAAGACTTCGTCAGGCAAATTCTCACTTCCGCCAGCTTTTGTCGATCACAATCCACGGCAATAGATTGCGCGTTTAATTTCGGATTTGATTGAACAAATGCGTTTTCAATTTGACTTGCTGAGAGTGCAATGGGACGGGACACGCGGGTCAGTTGCTGCGGAATAGCGATTTTTTGCCTGGCCTCGCGCATCACTTCAAAATAGTCAGATGGGTTTAGACCTGAACACACGCCATGCTTTTTCCATTCATGGCGCACAAGGCCTGATGACGGCGTAAGATCGGTAACAGAGCGGATTTCATCGCGTGTTGGCTCCTCACTCAACCCGCAAAATTCCGGATAGCCTTGCTCATATTGCGGCCAAAGCCCGTGCACAATAAACCCTAATGGTTTAGCGTTGCCGCATTGCTGCGGATCACCATCACCATTTTTTGATGCGCAATAATGCGGCGACCATGACAGCGACAGCACGTAAAAATCAAAACCACTGCCTTGCGGAATGCTCGTCGGCATTTGCGTTTTTTGGGGCGCGGGCGTTGCGTTAACAATCGGTGTTGGCATCGTGGCCGACGGATTTTCACCGCTATCGCTGCACCCTGCGCTGATGATCAGCGCAAGAAAAACTAGAAATCGTGCAAACACGGTTTAACGCAACACGCGGCAATGGGCGTCATAAACGTTCCAGCGGTCAAAGCCTGAAACACAAAATTCAACATTGTTGCCCATGCCCGCCAATCTGGCATTGCTTTCAATGAGATACCAAACTTCGCGGCGGCGTCCGTCCGATAGGGTCGCGGTTGCGCCACAATAGCGCCGTGCGATGGGACGGAATTCACTTTTTTCGCTGGCACGGTGTTGGTGCACCCGGTCAAACGCCTCAATGCGCAATCGATCATGATGCACTTCATGGCTCTGCGCATGAAAGCGTTTCGAAATCGATTTGAGGATAGCGGCATCATCGCATTGGCGCGTATGGTCATGCGCTGCGGCGCCATTGAGTGACAGCATCAAGGCCATAGCCGCAAACGCAGTTGTGCCTGCAACTTTAAGAATGTTCATCAGCAATAACTCCATGGGGATTCGAGCATAACTTTAGGCATAACAATGCGCTGAGCGCTGGCCTTCGGTCAAGTTCGTTTTGCCTATTCTCCAGCCAGCCAATTGACCCACCATGACGCCCCTTGGTCGACACGCATCGCCTCCATCAATGGCGGAAAAATCGCCTTAAGCTCACCTTCTAGCGTGAACGGCGGATTGACAATAATCATGCCCGATCCATCAAGACCAGTTTCGCCCGACGGTCCACGCACCATCAGTTCGGCCGCCAATATTTTTTTAATGCCGCAAGCACTCAATTGCTTATGAAATGCCGACACAGCCTTGCGGTCTTTGACCGGATACCACAGAGCATAAATACCACTTGGCCAACGATCATAAGCGCGTTGCAAAGAGACAAGCATGCGCCCAAATTCATCCGGTTGTTCAAACGGCGGATCGACCAACACGAGACCGCGTTTTTCTTTTGGCGGCACATGCCCCCCCATCGCCAGCCAGCCATCGAGTTCGATCACACGCACCTGGTAATCGTCTTCAAATTCAGCGCTGAGTTTACGCGCATCTTCGGGATGCAGCTCAATTGCTGACAAGCGATCAATTTTGCGCGACAGCATTTTGACGATCTTTGGCGAACCTGGATACTTCTTCATCGCCTTATCGCTGTTGACCGAGCGCACGGCATTGAGCCAAGGGGCAATCAATTCAGCAATGGCTTTCGGAAACTGCGCATCGGCCACTTTGCCAATGCCGCCTTGCCATTCGCCGGTTTTGCCAGCCTCAATGCCGGTCAAGTCATACATGCCAGTGCCCGCATGCGTGTCAATAACGCGAAAGGCTTTGTCCTTTTGCTTCAAATACTCAACAATGCGCGTGAGGATGATGTGTTTGACAACATCAGCGAAATTTCCGGCGTGGTAGGCGTGGCGATAATTCATGCGGCCTTTTTTCATGAGATTGGGTCGCTCGCAAGCCCATTTATCCAGCGCCTTTCGAATCGCCGCTAAACTGGCTATGAAACAAATCTTGATAGGGGCGAGCACAGCGATGACTTGGCAAATAGTTTTAATCGTTTTGGCCGGCGCTTTGCTTCATGCGTCTTGGAATGCGGTTGTCAAATCATCCGGCGATAAATTTTTGAACGCTGTGATGGTTGTAACGTTTTCAATGGTAATGGCGATTGTTGCGCTGCCATTTATGCAACAGCCCGCGCCTGGCAGCTGGCCGTACTTGGGTTTTTCGTCCGTGTTACAGGCGATCTATATTGGGTTGATCGCTAAAGCCTATAAAAATGGCGACATGAGCATTGCCTATCCGCTGATGCGCGGAACAGCCCCGCTGTTGGTCGCCTTGGTCAGTTTGCCAATCCTTGGTGAGGCACTACCGCCTCTGCGCTGGCTTGGCGTGCTGATGGTCAGCGCCGGTGTGCTGCTGATGGCGTTTGACTCTAT
>JBGTAU010000007.1:0-2177 GCA_041749675.1 Rhizobiaceae bacterium
GCATCATATTCCCAGCCGATTTGCTGACCGGTTTTAGGATCAACAAACTGCAAAGGCGGATAAGCATTTTCGGTCACAACAACAACTTCTTTGCCAGCTAGATCTGGCAAATCTGCGGCGACTGTAGGCAAAGTGGAATACAGCGTAGCAGCTGCGATTAACGAAAAAGTCGTACGGCGCGTAATCATCGATGCCTCCTAAGCATTTTCCGGATTTTTCCGGTTGGTCAATTTTCTTGAAACTGTCACGAGACCATAGGTTCGCGCAAGAGGGATAATCAATCCAGCGGGAAATTTGCCGCAGAGCATAATATGGTGGTTAAAGAGATTTTTGAAAAACAAACGCCCGCACAAAAACGTCTGGTTCGCCAATCGTAAAGGCACGAAACGGTTTGCTCTGCTCCACCAAATGCCAAGACTTTTCGGTTTCTAACTGCCCAAACACTTGGTCAAATCCACCGCTCTTGAAAATACTATCTCGCACAGTGAACACCGCATGCCCACCACGCTTTAACACACGCACCAATTCAAAAAGTGAGCTCGCGGGTGCGTGACCTGCGGTAAATACGCCAGTCGAAATAAACGCGGCAAACTGTTCATTTTCAAAAGGCAAAATTTTACCAAGTTCAGCTTGCACAAACGTGCGATAGCCGCCCCGCACTTTCGCCGCCTCCAACATTTTATCCGAGAAATCCAAGCCACAAATGTCATTGTAGCCGAGCACTTTCAGCAATGGCCCTGATAATCCTGTGCCGCATCCTGCATCAAGGATCGCTCCAGTGTCCACACTCACATGCCGAGCCAACCACGACGTGATTACAAACGGCAGACAATAGCCAAGTGCGAGAGTTTCTCGATCATAAGCGTCCGCCCAAGTCTGATAAGCTTGCGCTAATTCATCTGGTGAGCGAGCAGCGTAAACGGCATCAAGTGAGGTCGAGTGATTTTCCATGCCGATGATGGTGCGCCGATCAAAGCATTAATGCAATTCAAAACGAAAATGGCGCCCCAAAGGACGCCATTTTCAAAATTCTAATACAGAAATTTTATTCTGCGGCAGGCGCAGCCTTAACAGCTGCCTTCTCAGTCTTGCGCGGATCTTTGCGCTCAACGATACGCGCAGATTTACCAGTACGACCACGCAAGTAGTAAAGCTTGGCGCGGCGTACACGGCCACGGCGCACAACTTCAACGCTTTCAACGAGCGGCGAATAAACTGGGAAAACGCGTTCTACGCCTTCACCATAAGAGATTTTGCGAACGGTAAAGCTCTCATCAATGCCAGCGCCGGAACGGGCGATGCAAACGCCTTCATAAACCTGCGTACGCGAACGCTCGCCTTCTTTAACCTTCACGCCAACTTTAATGGTGTCGCCTGGCTGAAAAGCTGGAAGCTTACGAACGGCTTCAATTTTGGCGGCTTGCTCGGCATTGAGCTGCTGAATGATATTCATCGGTAGTACTCTTTCTTGTTTCAAACAGCCAGAGCGTCCTCACTTGATAATCCGTCATTCAAAAGCACAAAGCCCATGTTGCAGAATATCTATGCCTTTGACTTTAAGGCAGGGGCGACTTCGCAGTTTATTGCTTGTCCGAAGTCCGGCTGTGTATCCACAGTCCAGTTTCGCAGGTGCTCCTACAGTATCAATCAACAATTGTCACGGGGGGTCGGTTACTTTTTTGACCCGAGCAAATCCGGCCGTCGTTGTTTCGTTAATTCCAGCGATTTCTCATGCCGCCACGTTGCAATCTTTTTGTGATTTCCGGACATTAAAACTTCAGGAATGGCTAATCCTTCAAAATCCACAGGTCGCGTATAGTGTGGATGCTCGAGCAGCCCGCCCTCGAAGCTTTCATTCGCGCCAGATGTTTCATTGCCCATGACACCGGGAATAATCCGCACGATGGCATCAAGCAGCGTCAATGCAGCCGGCTCGCCACCCGACAAAACATAATCACCAACGCTCACTTCTTCCAAGTGTCGGGTCTCGATAACACGCTCATCAACGCCTTCAAAACGACCGCACACAATGATCACACCATCGCCAGAGGCAAGTTCTCTCACCCGTGCTTGTGTCAGCGGCTTACCACGCGGCGACATCAGAAGCCGTGGTTGCTGGTCAATAACGCTGTCAATTGCCCGCGCCAACACATCGGCCCGCATCACCATGCCGGCGC
>JBGTAU010000008.1:0-4851 GCA_041749675.1 Rhizobiaceae bacterium
TTGCTGGAAGATGGCGGTGCCGACGAGGACGCCATGAAACTCATCAAGCAGAGTGCCCGCACCGCCTCCGCTCGCCTGCAGTTCGCACGCATCGCCTTTGGCGCAGCAGGGTCCGCTGGTGTTCAAATTGATACTGGCGACGCTAATTTTGTCGCCAACCAATACATGCAAGGCGAAAAGGCTGAGTTCACGTGGGAAGGACCGCGCGTGCTTATGCCCAAGAATAAGGTGAAGCTAATCCTCAATCTTTTGCTCGTCGCCAATGGTGCGATCCCACGCGGTGGCAATCTTGGCGTCAAGATTGAAGAGCCGGATACAAATTTGAAGATTACGCTGCGAGCAGCGGGTCCAATGCTACGCGTACCACCTAAGTTTCTTGAAATGCACTCAACAAACGAATCGTCCGAACCCATCGATGCGCACTCAATTCAGGCCTATTACACGCTGTTATTGGCTGCTGAAGCGAAAATGAGCATCAGCGTTGTGGCAACGGCAGATGAAATATTGTTCATCGCGACCGAAGCCAGCCAATAAGTCTGAATTTCTTCTCAGTAAACCTATTTTAACCATAAGATTTGGCAGCTTGTTTACCAAAAGTGGGTAGGCTGAACGTTAGTAATCTATTGTGTTTTGAGTATGCGGGAGTAACCGGCCTTGAAAAGCTGTCTGATAGTCGATGACTCTCCTGTGATCCGGAAAGTAGCCAAACGCATTTTGCATGATTTGCGGTACGCTATCACTGAGGCCGAAAGCGGCGCAGACGGTCTGTCAAAATTCCGCACCAACTTGCCGCAAGTTATTCTGCTCGATCACGTTTTACCTGATATGACCGCCGTCGAGTTTATCGAAGCAGTGATGCGTTATTCACCAAATTTCAAACCAACGATATTGCTTTGCATTACTCAGTTGGACGTTGTGCGGATCATGAAAGCCAAACGCGCTGGCGCGACTGGCTATGTACTAAAGCCATTCACCCGTGCAACGCTAATGCATGGCTTCACCAGCCAAGTCGTTGAATTGGCAGCCTAAACGCAGCACTAAGCGGAAGCATTTTTCTACCTTTAAATTTTATTCAAACAAAAAACCTGACCAGTTTGGAACTGGTCGGGTTTTTCATTTTCAATCGCTTTGCAAATATTATGCGCTTTCGCGGAATTCGGAAGCATCGGGTTCGCGCAGCACGTAACCACGACCCCAAACGGTTTCGATATAGTTCTCGCCGCCGGACGCTGAATCGAGCTTCTTGCGCAATTTGCAGATAAACACGTCAATGATTTTCAATTCTGGCTCATCCATACCGCCGTAAAGGTGGTTGAGGAACATTTCCTTGGTGAGCGTAGTGCCCTTACGCAGCGAAAGCAGCTCGAGCATTTGATATTCTTTGCCAGTGAGGTGAACGCGCTGACCACCAACTTCAACAGTTTTAGCATCCAAATTCACGACCAGATTGCCGGTGTTGATAACTGACTGAGCATGGCCTTTGGAGCGGCGAACGATCGCATGAATGCGGGCAACAAGTTCGTCCTTATGGAATGGCTTGGTCATATAATCATCGGCACCAAAGCCGAGGCCACGCACCTTATCTTCAATACCAGCCATACCGGAAAGAATAAGGATTGGGGTTTTAACTTTCGACAAACGCAACGTGCGCAGAACTTCGTAACCGGACATATCCGGCAAGTTCAGGTCAAGAAGGATAATGTCGTAATCGTACAATTTACCAAGATCGACACCCTCTTCACCGAGGTCAGTCGTGTACACATTAAAACTCTCGGATTTCAGCATCAACTCGATGCTTTGGGCCGTTGCACTATCATCTTCTATGAGCAAAACGCGCATGTTTTCAGTCCCCTTGTCCGCCGCCGCACTGGGTGGCCCCCCTGGCCGCGAAGCATTAATCAATGATTCACACAATGCCAGCGAATGGTTAACAAATTGTAATTCTCTTTTGCAAGCCTTGTTTCTTAAGATTTAGAAACCGGTAGCATTATCATGAATCTCCTACGGAATTTCTCGAACGCATTCCTCATGTATTAGATGAGGAAACACACGTAACAGACTCATTCGACTCAATTCCTAGACTGCAAACTGGTTTTGTCTCGTTTACCCGCTCTTAAGTCCTAACGCGTATGATTAATGATGCGCGTAAACGAAAGGTTACCAAAACGCGAAAAAGTAGAGAAAAATTTCATTCTCTTTAACTTTTTCACCGGTGACCGAGTAAATTGAAGTGTTTGGGGGAGTGTTTCGCCCTCTTGAAGTAGAGTAAGCGTACCAGGAGTAAGAGTAATGAAATCACGCGAGAGCCTTGTCAGGCTGAAGCTGTTTCAAGTGAACGAAAAGCGGCGCCAGCTGCTGCAACTTGATATGATGATCGCTGAATTTGACCGCATGTCGGCCGAATTGGAAAGCCAGATCGCATATGAAGAGAAAAAAGCCGGCATTTCCGATCAAAATCACTTCGCCTATCCAACTTTTGCAAAAGCTGCGCGTGCGCGCCGCGAAAATTTGGGCGTTTCCCAGCGCGACCTGAAAGGTCAACGCGAAGGCGCTGAGGCATTGCTGCAAGAGGCTGAGGCTGAGCTGAAGAAGGCTGAAATGCTGGAAGGTCGCGATGGACGCGGCAAAGAAATTCCCGTCGCGCCTGTCGAAAAAGTCGCAGCTTACGGCTAATCGTACAATTTTTCCGAGCGGCAGGCATTTGCCGCTTACAAATAGTTAGTTTTTAGATACGAATGACCAGCTCATCCGTATGGAAAAATAATGCTATCCAGATTTTTACCACTCATTTTGCTCGTAGCTTCATTCAGCTTCGCGCTTGGCGTTACCTTACCGTTGATGCAAGTGAATCGCCTCTATTTTCTGAGTTCTTCGCCGAGTTTAATCGAAGTCGTATCCAGCCTTTGGTCGCATGGTGACAATGCAATTGCGATTGTCACAGCACTCTTTTCCATTATTTTTCCTACACTTAAGCTCATCGTTCTCCACTTTGCAGCTTTTCGCGCTCATGAAACCACTGTCGAAATTCCCAAATGGTTTAAGGCCTTAGCGCGGTGGTCGATGTTGGATGTGATGGTGGTCGCATTGATCATTTTCGCCGCAAAAACCAGTGGATTGGCCACCGCCGCGACAAAGACCGGCCTATGGTTTTTCGCGCTTTCGGCAGTGCTAACAGCGCTCGCGTCATCTGTATTATCAAAATCGACGGATGCGAAAATAACGCACTAACAACGCATAATCATTGCGAATAACCAGCATCACAACAATTGGTTTTCAATTTCTATGTTGCCAAGGTAGCGTTTCGAAAGAGTCGCATTTAGAAAGTCGGTTCATTGACAACATTCATGCTTTGCCTGCGCACACCATTGATCCGCACGGCAATGATCGCAATTTTTTTGATTGGCGTGTCTGCCGCTGCCGCGCGCCCGTATCAATCACTTATTGCAATCGAACAATTTCAGATGTCGAACGGCAATTTTTCAAAAATGTTGCTCGCAGCATCGATCCTCGGGATTATTTATTCGCTCGCCCTTGGTAATTTGTCCGACATTATGCAGAGCCGAAAACTGCTTATTTTGATGACCAGCACAGCAGGCATCATCGGATTTGGCGTAATTTACTACGTCCCAACACCATTCGTCTTTGTTTTTTCCACGTTGTTTATCATTCCCATCTTAAGTGCCCAATTTTCAGTGCTTTTTGGGGTGGTTCGCACACAGACCAACGCATTTGCACAAGGGGATGCAGCTGCAGTCAATTCAATGGTTCGCTCCATTTTCGCACTTTCTTGGATCGTCACCCCCGGCTTAATCGCCTTAATGCTGGCCAATACTCCGCAATTGACCTTGGTTTATCTGATTCCAAGTTTGGTCTGCACGGCGATTTTCATTTTAATTTTGCTGACATTTCATGCTCCGGTGCAGCCAAAATCAGAAAACGGCGTCGCAAAGCCTAGTTTCATGAAGTCACTCTCGGCAATTTTGGAATGGCGCATTGCGCTCAGTATCGCCTCGTTGGCACTTATGATCGCCTCGCAACATCTCAGTACCGTGCTTACGCCACTCATTCTTACAAAAGTTGTCGGCGGGTCTATCACCGATGTTGGATTTATCGTTGGCGGCATCGCGGCCTTTGAAATTCCTTTTATGCTCATGTTTGGCGAAGCCATGCGCCGTTTTTCAGCTGGCCAAGTCTTGGCTTTTGGCGCAGCAGTCTATGCGACCTATTTAATTTTGATGGGTTTTGCCACACAGCCTTGGCACTTTTATGCGTTAGTGCCTGTCAATGCCGCTGGCGCCGCCGCGATTTTGAGCATTCCAATGACGTACCTGCAAAATCTACTGCCCGACAAACCAGGCCTTGGCAGTGCATTGCAGCCTATTGCTGTCGCCGTTGGCGGCAGTGCAAGCGCCGCGGCTTTTGCCATTGGAACAAGTAATTTTGGATATTCGCAGACGGCATTCTTTGCAGCTGGCCTGGCTATGACTGGAATACTTTTCATCCTCATGCTCGAAAAGAGCAGATAGTCAAAAACAAGAAAAAGCGGCCACGCGGGCCGCCGTTTTTCGCATTATTGCTATTTGATTATCGTCAGTGACGATATTGCTGAATGCGCGTGGTGCGCAAACCAGCCAGCCCATGGTCATCAATGGATGCTTGCCAAGACAAGAATTCATCCATCGTGAGGGCATAGCGTTTGCACGCATCCTCCAGGCTCAAAAGCCCGCCTCTGACTGCCGCCACCACCTCAGCTTTACGCCGGATAACCCAGCGACGGGTGTTGGACGGGGGCAGATCCGCAATTGTCAGCGGGCTGCCATCAGGGCCAATTACATATTTTACGCGCGGTCT
>JBGTAU010000009.1:0-2962 GCA_041749675.1 Rhizobiaceae bacterium
CAGCCATTACACCAAAGGCCAAATCATCCGCTGCCCAGTGGCGCACCATGATGGCAATTATTTCACGGATAGCGAAACGCTGAAAAGCATCGTAGGCAATGGCCAAGTGGTATTTCGCTATGCAGCCGGCACCAATCCAAACGGCTCGCTCAACGATATCGCAGGCGTGATGAATGCTAACGGCAACGTACTCGGGCTTATGCCGCATCCGGAAAACCTAATCGAAGCCGCGCATGGCGGCACGGATGGGCGCGGGCTGTTTGCGTCCGTATTGGGAGTGGCCGCATGAACCGCGCTTTCGTCATAACCGCCGCCTTGCTCGCGCTCACAGCCTGCACGCCAAAACCGCCAGCAGTCTCAGTCATCAAACCGTCCGGACATGCGGTAGCGGTGTCAGCGCTGCAGAAAATCAACGCCAAGGCTTATGAATGCTGGGGCAATGACAAGGCATTCAAAGCCTACGGCATCATCCCCGAACTTGACACCACCGGCACCCCGCGCATTTTGATTATCCCAAAAGGCAAGCCGCAAGCATTGCCGAAGCTCGTCATCACAGCCAATGGCCGCGCAGTGCAAACATTCGGCCCGCTCGCACAAAGCCCGCTCGCCCCCCGTATCAACGCCGATGTATCGCGCTGGGCCAATGGCGCCACCAGCTGCACCGCTTAAGCCATCTTAGGACGAGCCACTTATGACCATCCAAAACACCCACCCCATCACACCGGAACTCATCGCCGCACATGGCCTCAAGCCAGACGAATACCAGCGCATTCTCGGCCTTATCGGGCGCGAGCCGACTTATACGGAACTCGGCATTTTCTCGGCGATGTGGAACGAGCATTGCTCGTATAAATCCTCCAAGAAATGGCTAAAGACACTACCGACTACGGGTCCGCAAGTGATCTTGGGTCCGGGCGAAAACGCAGGCGTTGTCGACATTGGCGACGGTGATTGCGTGGTTTTCAAAATGGAGAGCCACAACCACCCGTCTTACATCGAACCATACCAAGGCGCTGGCACGGGCGTCGGCGGCATTTTGCGTGATGTGTTCACCATGGGCGCACGACCAATTGCTGCCATGAACGCACTGCGTTTCGGCGAGCCATCTCATGCCAAGACCAGGCATCTGGTCAACGGCGTAGTTGCCGGCGTCGGCGGCTATGGCAATGCTTTTGGCGTGCCAGTGGTCGGCGGCGAAGTAGAATTTGACCCAAGCTACAATGGCAACTGCCTCGTCAATGCGTTTGCAGCGGGCCTTGCAAAAACTGATGGCATATTCTTGTCGATTGCCAAGGGCGTTGACTTGCCGGTGGTTTATCTCGGTGCAAAAACCGGACGCGATGGCGTTGGCGGCGCGACAATGGCGTCTGCCGAGTTCGACGACAGCATCGAAGAAAAGCGCCCGACTGTACAAGTCGGAGATCCGTTCACCGAAAAATGCTTGCTCGAAGCCTGCCTCGAACTCATGGCCTCCGGCGCGGTCAATGCGATACAAGACATGGGCGCGGCGGGTCTTACCTGCTCTGCCGTCGAAATGGGCGCGAAGGGCAATTTAGGTATTGAGTTGTTCCTCGACAAAGTGCCGGTGCGCGAAACCAATATGACAGCTTATGAGATGATGCTGTCTGAAAGCCAAGAGCGCATGCTTATGGTGCTGAAGCCAGAAATGGAAAAAGAAGCTGAGGCCATTTTTATAAAATGGGGCCTCGACTTTGCAATTGTTGGCCACACCACAGATGACTTGCGCTTCCGCGTTTTCCATCAAGGCGATGAAGTCGCAAACCTGCCGATCAAGGAACTGGGCGATGAAGCGCCCGAATATGATCGGCCATGGACTGCAACGGTCCAACCCGCATCGCTAGCTGCTTCCGATATTCCCCAAAGCGACGTTGCGGATGCTTTGTTGCAACTAGTCGGCTCGGCAAACCAATCATCCCGCCGCTGGGTGTGGGAGCAGTATGACACGCTGATCCAAGGCAACTCGTTGCAGTTGCCGGGCGGCGATGCTGGCGTGGTGCGCGTGGAAGGCCACACCACAAAAGCTCTGGCGTTTTCGTCCGATGTCACCCCGCGCTATTGCCAAGCCGACCCCTTCGAGGGCGGCAAGCAGGCGGTCGCCGAATGCTGGCGCAACATCACAGCCACTGGTGCATTACCATTGGCAGCGACCGACAATTTGAACTTTGGCAATCCAGAACGCCCAGAAATCATGGGACAACTGGTCGGCGCGATCAAAGGCATTGGCGAGGCTTGTCTTGCACTCGATTTCCCGATCGTTTCTGGCAACGTCTCACTCTACAATGAAACCAATGGCACCGGCATTCTGCCAACCCCCACAATCGGCGGCGTTGGCTTAATTGACGACTGGTCCAAAATGGCCCGCATCAAATTTGCAAGCGAAAACGAATGCATCCTGCTCGTTGGCGCACCAGACAGCTGGGGCACGCATTTGGCGCAATCCATCTATATGCGCGATATTCATGGTCGCACCGATGGCCCTGCCCCACACGTAGATTTGAGCCATGAGCGCAAAGTCGGCGACTTTGTGCGCGGCCTTATTCGCGAAGGCGCAGCGACGGCGGTTCATGATTGTTCTGATGGCGGCCTCGGCCTAGCGCTGGCCGAAATGGCAATGGCGTCTGGCATTGGCGCAAACGTCAATCAGCTGAACGACACCAACCCGGTCCCCGTGTTTTTCGGCGAAGACCAAGGGCGCTATGTGGTGACCGTCAAACGCGAAGATTTGGAAGCCGTCTTGGAAGCCTCCGAAGCCGCAGGCGTATTTGCGCCTTGGATCGGCAATACCGGTGGCGCGACCTTGCAACTGGGCGATGCCCGCGCAATATTAGTCTCAGATTTGAAGTCGGCGCATGAGTCTTGGTTCCCCGATTTCATGAGCTCTTGAGAGGATTTGCCAAATGGCGATGGAAGCCCACGACATTGAGAAACTGATCAAAGACGC
>JBGTAU010000010.1:0-4083 GCA_041749675.1 Rhizobiaceae bacterium
GTTTCGCGAGGTGCACACATCGTCGGCGGTTGCTGCGAGGTTGGGCCTGAGCACATTGCGGTGCTGCGCGCGCGTCTTTTGCAAAACGGATATGAAATTTCTGGAGTTCCATCATGAGTGCAGCCATTCCAACAAAGGCCCGGGCGGTCATCATCGGCGGTGGCGTGTCCGGCTGTTCGGTCGCCTACCATCTGGCCAAACTCGGTTGGACCGACATTGTGCTGTTGGAGCGCAAACAGTTGACATCCGGCACGACCTGGCATGCAGCCGGCCTCATCGGCCAGATGCGCGGTTCCGTAAACATGACACGGCTCGCCAAATATTCAGCCGATCTTTATGTGAAGCTGGAGGCCGAAACCGGCATCGCCACAGGTATGCGCCAATGTGGTTCGATCACGGTTGCGCTCACCGAAGATCGCAAAACTGAGATCTATCGCCAAGCTTCGCTGGCGCGTGCGTTTAATGTCGATGTGCGCGAAATCAGCCCCCAAGAAGTCAAGGAGATGTATCCGCATCTCAACGTCTCGGACGTGGTTGGCGCTGTGCATTTGCCGCTTGATGGGCAGTGTGACCCTGCCAACATTGCGATGGCGCTTGCCAAAGGCGCGCGTATGCAAGGCGCGAAGATTTTCGAACACACCAAAGTCACTGCCGTTCACCAAAAAAATGGCCGCGTGTCTGGCGTTTCATGGAAGACCGATACTGATGAGGGCACCATTGAGGCCGACGTTGTCGTCAACTGCGGTGGCATGTGGGCGCGGGATTTGGGGGCGATGTCGGGCGTATCGGTGCCGCTGCATGCCTGCGAACATTTTTACTTGGTGACCGAACCGATTGCAGGCCTTGGCCGATTGCCGGTTTTGCGTGTGCCAGATGAGTGCGCTTACTACAAGGAAGATGCCGGCAAGATGATGCTTGGTGCCTTCGAGCCCGTTGCAAAACCTTGGGGCATGGACGGCATTTCCGAAGATTTCTGCTTTGACCAATTGCCGGAAGATTTTGAGCATTTTGAACCGATTTTGGAAATGGGCGTCAACCGCATGCCGATGCTCGGCACGGCTGGCATTCATACCTTCTTCAACGGGCCGGAAAGCTTTACGCCGGATGACCGCTACTATCTCGGTGAAGCGCCGGAGCTGAACGGCTACTTCATGGCGACCGGTTACAACTCGATCGGCATTGTGTCGTCCGGCGGCGCAGGGATGGCGCTGGCACAATGGATCAATGATGGCGAGCCGCCTTTTGATCTTTGGGAAGTTGATATTCGCCGCATGCAGCCCTTCCAGAAAAACCGCCGTTACTTGAAAGAACGCGTGACGGAAACGCTCGGTCTTCTCTACGCCGACCATTACCCTTACCGTCAGCCGATTACATCGCGCGGTGTGCGCCGTACGCCGCTGCATGAGCATCTAAAAGCGCGTGGTGCGGTCTTTGGTGAAGTGGCAGGATGGGAGCGGGCCAACTGGTTTGCCAAGCCCGGTCAGGAACGCGAGTATAAATATTCTTGGCATCGCCAAAACTGGTTTGAAAATCAGAAAGAAGAACATTTGGCGGTGCGCAATGGGGTTGGCTTGTTCGACATGACTTCGTTCGGCAAAATCCGCGTTGAAGGCCGCGACGCCTGTGCTTTCCTGCAAGAGGTTTGCGCCAACGACGTGGATGTGGAAACCGGCAAAATCGTTTACACGCAAATGCTCAACAAACGCGGCGGGATCGAGTGCGATCTGACAGTATCACGTCTGTCCGAGACCGCATTCCTGCTGGTGGTTCCCGGCGCTACATTGCAGCGTGACCTTGCTTGGCTGCGCCGCCATGTGGGCGAACGGTTCGCCGTCATCACTGATGTGACGGCGGCGGAGTCCGTGCTGTGCGTGATGGGACCGAAGTCCCGAGATCTGATGAAGGCGATCAGCCCGAACGATTTCTCTAATGAGCACCATCCATTTGGCACATGGCGTGAAGTGGAAGTGGGCATGGGCATCGCCCGTGCGCACCGGGTGACATATGTGGGCGAACTTGGCTGGGAGCTTTATGTCTCATCTGACCAGACCGCCCATGTGTTTGAAGCGCTGGAGGCTGCGGGGGCCGATTTCGGCTTGAAGCTTTGCGGTCTGCATACGCTCGACAGCTGCCGCATCGAAAAGGCGTATCGCCATTTTGGTCATGATATTACTGACGAGGACGATGTGCTGGAGGCTGGTCTTGGCTTTGCCGTGAAGACCAATAAAGGAAACTTTATAGGACGCGACGCGGTTCTGCGCAAACGTGACAGCGGGCTGGAGCGGCGCATGGTTCAATTCAAGTTGGATGACCCGTTGCCGAGCCTATTCCACAACGAGCCGATTTTGCGTGATGGCAAAATCGTTTCGCAGACCACGTCCGGAAATTATGGCCACTTCCTGGGTAGCGCCATCGGCATGGGCTATGTGCCGAGCAAGGGTGAAACCGCGGAACAGGTATTGTCGTCGCATTACGAAATTGAATTTGCCGGCGTTCGCCACAAGGCGACCGCTTCTTTGAAACCCATGTATGATCCGAAATCGGAGCGCGTTCACGCATGAAACTATCGGGCCGCCATGAGGTTTTTGCCGACCTGCATGCTTCGGGATGTTTTGTCATCCTGAACCCGTGGGATATTGGCTCGGCCCGCATGATGGCTGCGTTAGGGGCAAAAGCACTGGCGACAACTTCGGCAGGCTTTGCGTTCACACTCGGACGGCTTGATATGGGCCGTGTGAGCCGCGATGAAATGCTCAGCCATGCACAAGATATTATTGCCGCGACCGGTTTGCCAGTCTCAGGTGATTTCGAAAATGGCTTCGGTGATGATCCCGATATTGTGGCCGAAACAGTAAAACTATCCGGGGAGATTGGGCTTTCGGGAATTTCCATTGAAGACACAATCATGGTGGCGGGCAATCCTGCCTATGATTTTGAACTGGCTGCGGAGCGGATCAAGGCTGCTGTCGCGGCCGCAAAACAACTCAACCGCCCTTTCATCCTGTGTGCCCGCACCGATGGTGTGATGAACGGCAGCTATGACACGAACGAGGCCATCCGCAGGGCACAAGCATTTGAAGCGGCTGGTGCTGATTTACTTTACGCGCCGGTTCTGCCTGATCTTGTGCAGCTTGCACGTTTTGTGAAATCGCTCAACAAACCGGTGAATGCATTGGCTGCTGGCGCACCGCAGAAGGCCAGTGTGGCCGAACTTGCTGCACTTGGTGTGCGGCGCATTTCGACCGGTTCCAAGATCGCCAGACTGACACATCGCGCCATTTTTGACTCCGTTTCTGAAATTCTTGGCAACGGATCGTTTGTAACATTCAACAATGCCTTGGACGGCGACGCGGTAGATGCGTTGCTCAATCAAGGCAAGGCTTAAAACAAAAGAGAAAACAGAACATGTCCGACACTCCAACAACCGACACTTCATCCCGCCGCGCAGGTGGCCGCGCAAGCCGTGTTGCCGCACGCGCTGCACCCTTGGCAGAACACTTGCGCCCGGTTCGCGCTGGCATGATGGGCGGCACTTACAATCCGCTTAGTGAGGCGGATGTGCTGCGTATTCATGAAGCCGCGCTTGCGGCGCTGGAGATCATCGGGTTTGGCGAAGCCCCGCCGTCGGCCATCGAAATATTGACCGGTGCGGGCGCTATTTTGGGTGAAGACAAGCGTATTCGCTTTCCACGTAAGTTGGTCGAAGACATGCTCAAAAAGGCGGCAAAGGGCATCACGCTTCATGGCCGCGAGGAAAAGCACGATTTGTTGCTGGAGCCGGGCAGAGTTCACTTTGGAACAGCGGGCGCTGCCGTGTATGTCGTCGACAGCGAGAAACGCGAGTACCGCGAATCCACCGTGCAAGACCTTTATGATGCCGGCCGCCTTGTTGATCATCTCGACAACGTGCATTTTTATCAACGCCCGATGGTGTGCCGCGATATCGTTGACAATTTCGAAATGGATATGAACACCATGTATGCGTGCTGTGCCAGCACGACCAAGCACGTTGGCGTTTCCTTCACGTCGCCTGAGTATATGAAAGGTGCATTTGAAATGCTGCACCTGATAGCGGGCGGTGAA
>JBGTAU010000011.1:0-3370 GCA_041749675.1 Rhizobiaceae bacterium
GAGGCTGCATTTCTGATCGAGCGCATAGTCGATGAATGCGCTCGCGATTTGGGATTGTCTCCCGATGAAATCCGTTCCCGCAATTTCATCGCGCCACAAGATTTTCCGTACACAACGCCTACTGGCCGAACTTATGATGTCGGCGAACTGGATGGTCATTTGCAAATGGCTAAGGCGACTTCAAAGTGGAATAACTTTGAGCAACGCCTGATCGATTCAAAAGGTAAAGGAAAAATACGCGGCATTGGGCTCTCCAGCTATGTTGAAATTTGTGCCTTTGATGGCGGTGAGCCAGCCGTGGTTTCTTTGCGATTAGACGGCACCGTCGAACTGCGTATTGGTACGCAATCAAACGGGCAGGGCCATGCCACTGCCTATGCGCAGTTTGTGAGTGAAAAACTCAATCTCGACTTGGATAAAATAGAGGTGCGCCAAGGCGATACCGATGAGTTGCCAAGCGGCGGCGGCACAGGTGGCTCGCGCTCCATCCCGCTCGGCGGCGTGTCTACCTTGAAGGCCAGCGCGGATTTAGCAAAGATTATTCGACAAATTGCGTCCGATGAACTTGAAGCTTCCTATGAAGATATCGAGCTCGTGAATGGCTATGCCGAAGTTGTCGGCACAGACCGCAAGATTGGCTTTGCAGACATCGCAAAGGCCGCCAAGCTCCCTCAAGATCTCATTGTTATCGGTGACGTACATCAAGAAGAGGGCACATATCCGAATGGAACACATGTCTGCGAAGTAGAAATAGACCCAGAAACTGGCGTCACGGAAATTACCAACTACATTGCAATTGATGATTTTGGCGTGGTGGTGAATCCCATATTGCTAGCGGGTCAAATTCATGGAGGATTGGCGCAAGGCATCGGGCAGGCGCTTTACGAGGGCGTGACCTATTCCGATAATGGGCAACTTTTAACCGCTTCGTTCATGGACTACGCCGTACCGCGCGCCGATCATATGCCGGACTTCGTATTTCAAACCCGCAATGTTCCTTCCACCACCAATGCGTTAGGCATAAAGGGCGCAGGAGAGGCAGCAACGATCGCATCAACTCCCGCCGTCATGAATGCCGTCATTGATGCGCTGTGGCGAGCTTATGGCATTCGACACATAGAGATGCCCGCAACACCACTGCGTGTCTGGGAGGCCATTCAACAGGCCATGGATCACGCCAAATGAGCGATCAAACTGATCGCAAGCAAAATAGGCCATTGTTTGGAATAGTGCTAAAAATCGCAGCCGTTTGTTGTTTCATCACAATGTTCACGCTGGTGAAGCTCGCTGCGCAAGTTCCCGCCGGCGAGATCGTATTTTTCAGATCGTTTTTCGCACTGATCCCTGTTTTAATTTGGGTGTTTTGGCACGGAAAGGGCTTTGCAGATTTTCGCACCAATGACTTCGTCGGCCATTTGTGGCGTGGCTTAATCGGCGTCACATCGATGGGCCTCGGTTTCTATGCCCTGACGGTATTGCCGTTGCCGGAAGCAGTATTGATTGGTTATGCCATGCCGCTTTTCACCGTAGTTATGGGCGCGGTGTTGCTCAAAGAGCAAGTGCGCACCTATCGCTGGGCCGCGGTGATCGTCGGTTTGATTGGTGTGTTGATTGTCTCTTGGCCACGGTTAACGTTTTTGGGCAATTCGGACGCCAACAGCTCGAAACTAGCCTTTGGCGCGTTAGCCGTCATCGGCTCTGCCGCGTTCGCAGCTGGCGCGATGATTCAAATCCGTCGGCTCATCGGCAAAGAACCGGCGATTACCATTGTGATCTACTTTTCGGTTATTTCTGCGCTGATGTCGTTTGTCAGCCTGCCATTCGGCTGGATCATTCCAAATACCGACCAGCTTACTGCGCTTATTTTAGCCGGTATCGTTGGAGGCATCGGTCAAATATTTCTCACATCATGCTACCGCTATGCCGACGTTTCTACCATTGCGCCGTTTGAATATGTCTCATTGCTGCTGTCGCTGGGCATCGGGTGGTTTGTGTTTGACGACTTGCCCACGGTGCAAATGCTGATCGGTGGCTTGATCGTTGTGGCCGCTGGACTGTTCATCATCTGGCGCGAGCATCAATTGGGTTTGGAGCGAAAACGGTCCAAGGAGGCGCAAAGCATTTGAGTTTATGCGCGTGCATTCAGCGCTCACACAACTCTTGCATTTATTGCCAAATACCAGCTAAACTACGCTGGGGTGCGTTGGTAGATTGTATTGCAAAAATGCCGCAGACGCGCGAAACACTCAGTGATTTGATAGGCCGCATATATGACTGTGCGGTGCAGCCAGAGTTATGGCCAACAACGCTTCACAGCATTCGAAACGCGCTCGATTTGGCGTTTCTTCAAGTTGTCTCTGTGGATGGCCACCGCCTTCGTCAGGGTGAAGCCGTGCAAACGCTTGCGTTCAAAACATTGTTTGAGCAGGGCTGGATGAATGACTTCGCCCGTCACTTTAACTCGATACCAGGCGGCAATGATTGGCTTGAAGCAGAAATCGATACACCCGTTTCGCAGATGCAGCTGGTAACCGTCGATGATTTCAAGCAGTCGGAATTTTACAAGTCGTGGATTGGGCCGCGCGGCTTGCTCGATAGTTGCACAACGCCGTTGGTGCGGCGCGATCATTTGATTTGTGCGCTGACAGCGTCGGGCTCTGCGCAGCGGGAGCTTTTCGATGACGGCGATCGCGAAACCTTTCGCCTGCTCTCGCCCCATATCCGCCGCTCGCTGATGATTGGTGATATGCTTGATGATGGCAATTACAAACTCAGCCTCTACCGTGACATACTAGATCGTATCACCACCAGCGTCATGATCGTCTCGCCAGGCGCCAAACTTGTTTATGCCAACGGCGCGGCAGAGAAATTGTTGAGCGACGGCCGCAATGTGAAGGTGAGGGGCGGCGAACTACAAACCACATATCCAGCCTTCGCCGCAGGTCTACGCGCTGCACTTGATCGAGCTTGCTCGGATGACGACAGCGATATCGGCAACTTTGGTAATGGCCTGCCATTGCCCGGTACCGACGGACAAACGGCAGTTTGCTACGTATTGCCGATGGGCGTTTCAGACCGTCGTCGATCACTGGGCCCCGGCCACGCCGCAGTCTTTATCAGCGCCGCCGGCGCAAGCCTGCCCCCTTCGCTGGAAACATTGTCAGCATTATCAGGCCTTACGTCACGCGAAGCCCGTATTGCATTGACTGTAGCCCACGGAACATCCCTCAACGATGCCGCGACCAAGCTCGGCATTTCCATTCATACTATGCGCACCCATATCGCCCACATCTTCCAAAAAACGGGCACGAACAGTCAACAGGCTTTGATCAAGTTTGTGAGTGGCTTGAGCATGCCCATCACCGGGCAT
>JBGTAU010000012.1:0-3770 GCA_041749675.1 Rhizobiaceae bacterium
TTGGCTTTGTCGACACCGCGCACTTCCAGTCCAAAGGATATGTTCTCCCACACCGGCATCAATGGAAACAAAGCAAGGTTTTGGAAAATCAGTGCAGTTGGTCGTTGGTTCGGGCGCTGGCCAGCCATGTCGTTGCCACCGATCCGGATCACCCCTTTGGTCGGCTCAATAAAGCCTGAAATCATGCGCAAGATCGTGGTTTTGCCGCACCCTGAAGGTCCGAGAAAGGAGAAAAATTCGCCGGGCTGGATGTTGACATTCACATGGTCAACGGCGCGGAAGCTGCCGAAATCGCAGCACACATTATCCAGATCAATCCCTGCACTCATCGGACCGACTTCCCCTGTTGTCAGATTTATATTTTACGCCGACTTTATGCGACGTTTGCGTCAAAAGTGAAGGGTAACAAAACGGATTTTTACCGTCTAAAATTCTTGTGCGCCTTCAAACGAAATTCGCCGGACCGAAAAGGCCCGGCGAAAATAACTTCAAAATACCGATCAAGAAGCCTTGTACTTGTCGGCATAGTCACCGCGCTTAGCGATGAATTCAGCGTTTTGGTCAGGCCACCACCAGAGTTTGCCCAGTGCATCGTCGTTGAAGGTTCCGTTGTAGTAAGCCGATACATCCGGATTCATTTTCTCGGCTGCGCCCTTACCAACTGGGTTGGATGAGAAGGCAGATGCCCAAGCAGAAGCACCGTCTGCCGTCGAAATCCACTTAGCAAGTTCATGGGCTTGATCAACGTTGACTGCATTCTTCATCAGAACAAAGCCTTGATGCCATGCAAACGCACCTTCGACTGGGGCTGCATAGCCATAACCGTCGTTGCGCAGGTTGTAGCCTGTTGAATCCCAGCAGAGGCCCACTGTTGCGCCATTGGCAACAAATCCAGCATTGGCTTCGTTTTCACCGGACCAGAACTGAACAACATTGCCTTTGGCTTTAACGGCTTCAGCAAGCGCGATGTCCCAGAGCGTGACCATCTTGGCCATGTCGGTGTAACCATCAATCCATGGCATTGGCAATTTGCCTTGCGCATCCAAATAACGGCCCATAGCAGCCAGCGCCGAATGTGGACGCACAACGGCTTTGTTTGCTGGGTCGAACAAGGCACCCAAAGAGGCTGGTTCGCCGAGCTTGGCTCCATCTTTCTTGTAAACGATTGATTCTGTGCCCCAGTTGGACGGAACGTAGAACAATGCGCCGCCAGCGTCTTTCGAGCGTGTACCGGCAGACCCGTCAGCCAAACCTGGCAGATAGTTGTCCATGGCAAGCTTTGCAGGATCCCACGCAGCCAACAGGCCGTTTGAGTTCCAGCCGCCCCAACGATCAATTGTTGGCTCGATCATATCGATGCCGCCAGCGCTTGCAGCTACTTTGCCGGCTGCGAACATTTCGTCTTGGCCTGGCAATTCGCTGAAGTTCACTTTGATGCCGGTTGCGGCAGTAAATGCTGGGAATACTTTTTCAGCCAAAGCTGGATAACCTGCCCATCCTGTGAAATTCAATTCGCCAGAAGACGAGAAAGCGTTTCTGACATACATTGGCGCTGCAAGACCTGCCGCACCGAGAACGGCAGCAGACTTGAGCAGATGACGACGCGAGAGAGATTTAATCATATTAACTGCCTCCATTTGCACATCGGCACAATGCGCGATGTCTCAAACACTATCTGTATTGATACCTATTGCCTTTGCGGCAATTATTTTTGGTGCCCCCTATTGGCATTCCGATTTTTAGACTGCCACTGAAATTCCGCACCGGTCAAGCATATGTTGTAGGGTATGTGAAATCTGTATGACAAGGCCAATTTTAGCAAACACATGAGTCCAGATTTTGCCGACTAATAAATCCAATTGGCTATCATCTCATCGGTTGAAAATACATTTGGTACTGGCACTTGTGGTGATCAAAGCCTATATCAGCCGTGGACGTACTGCGCATCGCGGCAGAAGTAACTTATTCCCGGGGCCATACCGATCCTTAGGGAGCTGTCCCTGTCTTGGCCCGTGGGCTGGGACACACGGCGCCCACCTACATGTGTAGGCACCCGGGATCGACCACTTCACCGGACGTGTGGTTCGTTCACTTTGGCTGACCATAATTCTACTGCAACGGTCAACTGAAGCAATTTTCTCCGCTTCCGGTGCTCACGTACAAAAGTACGTTGTGCTCCGGTTCTCGAAAATCACTCCATTTGACGCGTTGCAGCGAATTCTGGACCAGCCAAAGACGCTGCATCGTGCTCGATTTCAAAGCCCTCAAAAAATCACTCCGTTTGGAAGCGCTGGCGCGGCGGGATGCTTTGTCGGTTGATTATCGTATTGAGCAGTGCCTGCACATGACGGATGTGGCGGTAGCTGAGCTTAGCGTTTTGCCGGGCGAAGTGGTGTCTGCCTTTATGCCTACGCGTTCCGAGGTTGATGTTCGGCCATTGATGTTTGCGCTTGGGGCCAAGGGTGCGCGGATTTGCGTTCCGGCAATTTTGGACAAGACAACAATTGAATTTCGCGAGCTCGTGCGTGGTGCCCCGCTGATTGATATGGGCTTTGGCACTGTAGGGCCCGGGCCAGAGGCTGCGGTTCTTGATCCGACATTGAAGCTGGTCCCACTGGCCGCATTTGATAGTGCAGGCAATCGCATCGGCTATGGCGCGGGCTATTATGATCGCGCCATTCAACGCCTCCGTGATAAGGGTGTCACGCCATATTTGATCGGCATTGCGTTTGATTGTCAGCAAGTGGACGCCGTGCCATTTGAACCACACGATGTGCCGCTGGATGCAATTCTCACTGAATCCGGCTTGCGCCGCTTTCACAGATACGTTTAGAGAAACTATGAGATTTTTATTCCTTGGTGATATGGTCGGCCGGACTGGCCGCACGGCAGTCTGGCAAAAACTGCCGGGCTTGATTTCGGATTTGAAGCTCGATTTCGTGGTCGTTAATGGCGAGAACGCGGCAGGCGGCTTTGGCATTACCGAAGATATTTACTTGCAAACCATTCAAGCCGGCGCCGATGTTGTTACCACGGGAAACCATGTGTGGGATCAACGCGAAGCACTTGAATTCTCCACGCGTCACGATCGGTTCATTCGGCCCGCCAACTATCCGGCTGGTACGCCCGGTCGCGGGTCCAGCCTCATCATGGCAAAGAATGGCGCGCGTGTGCTCGTCGCGAACATCATGGGCCGCGTGTTTATGCATCCTGAACTCGATGATCCGTTCACTTGCGGGGCCGCGATTTTGGAAGCCTGTCCGCTGGGTGAACAAGCCGATGCTGTGATCTTTGATTTTCACGCCGAAGCCACGTCCGAGAAAATGTGTTTCGGTCATTATGTTGATGGCAAAGCATCGCTTGTCGTCGGCACGCACACGCATCAGCCGACAGCGGATCACCAAATCCTCACCAACGGCACCGGCTACATGACTGATAGTGGCATGTGCGGTGATTATGACTCGTCGCTCGGAATGGAAAAAGAAGAGCCGCTCAATCGGTTTTTGTCAAAAGTCCCAAAAGGCCGCTTTGAAGCCGCCCAAGGCGAGGCGACTTTGTGTGGTGTGGGGCTTGAGATTTCAGATCGCACGGGTTTATGCGATAAGATTGCGCCGTTGCGCCTCGGGCCAAGATTGGAAGAGACGGTGCCAAGCTTTTGGCGCTAAAAATTGAGGTTTGAAATTACGCTCATGAATCATGAAACTAGTGAATTCTCAGAACCAAAATTTGACATGCACAAAGCTGCTAAGGACTATGTTGGCGGTCTCCTG
>JBGTAU010000013.1:0-4955 GCA_041749675.1 Rhizobiaceae bacterium
GCAAGTTCCGGCTTTAGAGACATGTTAGATTTACGGAAAATTTCCGATCGTTTTGATGTTGTCCATTTTGTTTCCTTGATTCATCCGGAGGATCTAAGTGCTTATTATTCCAGTTTAAAAGTGTCACGAAAATCAGGGCGCGTTTGGATGCAGGATTTCCGTGTTGTTACTGATGGTGGCAAAACGAAATGGTTAAAGGTGCAAGCTACACCTGAGCAAATGGCTGATAAATCAACGGTTTGGCATGGCTATTTGCAAGACATAACGACAACAAAGGCCGATGAAGCCGTTATTCGTAATTTGGCTTATAACGATGCTTTGACAAAACTTCCTAATCGGCGCGCACTAATTGAGCGGATGGAACAAAGTATTGCGGCTTGCCAAAGGCGCAACGAATATTCCGCTCTTTTGTTTATCGATCTTGATAACTTCAAAACATTTAACGACACCTATGGCCATGATGTCGGCGACTTACTGTTGATTGAAATTAGCAAGCGTCTGAAACAGGTTGTTCGGCGCAATGATACTGTTGCTCGATTGGCTGGCGATGAGTTTGTCGTGTTGCTTGATAATCTGGGGACTTCAAAAACAGAGGCCGTTAACAAGGTGTCGGCGATCGCCGCAAAAATTGCCACGTCGTTCAGCACGCAATTTAAACTTGGAAACTTGGTTCAAACTGCAACGGCCAGCATTGGCGGTGTGACCTATAATGGCGACATTGCTGGGGTGGATGAAGTTCTGCGATTGGCAGATGCTGCGATGTATGACGTGAAAAAGTCAGGTCGCAATGCTTTCAAAATATTTGAAGAAGAACAAGAACTCAATGTGCTTGGCCGTACGAAATTCATTGCTGATCTTGTCGGACTGACAAAAAGGAACGAATTAGAGCTCCGGTTCCAGCCACAACTTGACAGACGTGGTACCATTTTCGGAGCAGAAGCGCTTTTGCGTTGGAATCATCCAAAGCTTGGATTGCTAACACCTGATAAATTTATGCATTTAGCCGAGAAGAATGGCTATATCGGCGACATCAACGATTGGGTATTGAGCCAAGCATTGATTACCTTAAAAAGCTGGCAATCGAGAGAAAGTACCAAGGCGCTGCGATTGTCTGTCAATATCGGGCAACAACAGTTCTTAAGCGCTGGCCTAGCCAATGAGATAAAAACACTTGCCCGCAATTTTGATGTAGACGCATCTAATCTGACTTTGGAACTCCCTGAAAATATGCTTTCAAAGAATCGCGAAGGCAGCACTGGCCTGTTGAAAAAGTTAAAGCAATCAGGCGTGCGCTTGTCTTTGGATGATTTTGGCGTCGATTTTTCTTCGCTTGCGCTGCTGGCTGAAATGCCATTGTATTAAATTAAGATCGACGGAAAATTCGTTAAATCCATGCAAAATCGACCGCAAGACAAAGCGTTGGTCAAGTCAATACTTGCGATGGCGGAAGCGTTGGGTCTTTCGACTGTAGCTGAGCATGTGGAGACGCAGGCACAAGAGCGATTGCTTATGGAATTTGGTTGCACAAATTTTCAAGGCTTTCTGTATGGCGGAGCCATGAGCCAATCGGATTTCGAGATGGCCGTTGCACATAATACTGCAGTGTCCGTCAGTCAAAATTCAGTTGGTATCGCCGCATAGAGTTCCTGCAATTCATTGCTTGGCTAGGCAAATCGGTTTATGTCTTTGAGGTTTGGCACAAGCGCCAAGCGATTTTTCCTATGCAGCCGGTGAAAATCCATGACAGTATTTCTTGTACGCGGTCGATTGCTGAACTTTTCTGATGAGCCGATGTCAGGCGAACGCAGCGATGCATTTTCCTACATTTTGGATGGAGCGCTTGCTGTGCGCGATGGCTTGATTATAGCGAGCGGCGCGTATGCAAAACTTAAATATGATTTTGCCCATGCACGGGTTGTCGATCACCGGCCACACCTCATTTGTGCTGGTTTCATTGATACCCATTTACATTTTCCTCAGATGCAAGTGATCGGCTCTTATGCTGGTGCGCTCTTAGAGTGGCTGAATAAATATACCTTTGTTGAAGAGCAGCGCTTTCATGAACTTGCGCATGGCGAGCGTATTGCCCGCGCATTTTTTGATGAGCTGACCAATCATGGAACGACAACAGCTGTCGCCTATTGTTCCGTGCACAGGGCGTCTGCGGAAGCGTTTTTTGCAGAAAGCGAACGACGTAATATGCGCAATATTGCTGGCAAAGTCATGATGGATCGCAATGCGCCAGAGGGTCTTTTGGATACGCCGCAATCTGGGTATGACGATACCAAAGCATTGATCGAAAAATGGCATGGGCGAGGGCGGCAGCTTTACGCAATATCACCGCGTTTTGCGATTACTTCTACGCACGAACAATTGGAATTGTCGGGCGCTTTGGTGCGGGAACATCCTGACTGTTACATGCAAACGCATTTGTCAGAAAACCATGGTGAGATTGAAACAGTGCGCCAGCTATTTCCAGACAGTGTTGATTACACCGGTGTTTATGAAAAATATGGGTTGCTCGGCGAAAAAAGCTTGTTTGGGCATTGCATTCACCTGTCTGAACGCGAGGCCAGCGTCATGAGCGGGAGCAGATCTGTCGCTGTTTTCTGCCCAACTTCTAATCTGTTTCTTGGTTCCGGTCTATTTGATTTGGCGCGAATGTACGACGCGCGTCGGCCGGTGCGCGTGTCTGTTGCCACCGACATTGGCGGTGGTACCAGCTACTCAATGTTGCGCACGTTTGATGAGGGATACAAAATTCTAAATCTGCAAGGCCAACGTTATCACCCACTGCGTTCATTTTATCAAATGACATTGGGCAATGCGCGCGCTTTGTCACTTGAGGACAAAATCGGCACATTAGCGGCAGGCACGGAAGCTGATTTCGTTGTTCTTAACGCCGGTGCGACACCCGCGATGAGACTACGGATGGAGCAGGTGACGACGCTTTCGGAAGAGCTATTTTTGCTGCAAACGATGGGCGATGACCGCGCGATTGTGCAAACTTATATTGCAGGTAAACCGCAGAAAGCTCATTCAACCTCGTAACCGTTATTCTCGCAAGCTCGTGTCAACGTATGCCAAAAAGAGCGCGCGAACGAGCGAAAAATAAACAAATCAAATGTCTGGTCGGAAGGGCGGTATATTTGTGTGAAGATATTGTGGTGCGCGGTGGAAAGACCAGTTTCTACTCCAAATGTATTGATGGAAAAATCAATCGGATAAAGTTTAGATAGCACCCATTCTGCCTTTGGACCTGCGATCAACAATGAGGTTCGCCCGTGTGTAAGGTCGATTAATGACCCATCATCGGACTTTAGTTGACTTTTGAGTGCACTGTGTAGCGCCTGTGACCCTGCCAAGAACCAACGGTTCTCAGCAATCTTAAACCCGCGCGATCCGTCGACGCTTTCAATTGTTTGCAACACCAATTCGTCAACGATTTTAGCTGCATGCGCAAAATTTGCGAGCTCTCCTAGGAAACCAAATTCTGTTTCACTCAAATGGACACTTGGACCATTGGCAAGATTGCCAGATGGTCCTTTTTTATACTCTGAACCGATGGGTGATACGCGATTAGACATGCATGCGCCGTCCTTCCGGATCGAACATATGGTGTGAGACGATTTGTACTTGCAAATGCTCGCCGCGCAGCGGTGCAGAAGCATAGGCTGGTTTGCCAATCAAAGAAGTGCCATTTTTAACCAGCGCCAGCGCGATGTATTTTTCTAATGCAGGCGAATAGCAAGCGGCTGTGACATGACCGAAGCTGCTTGCGGGCTCATAAAGTTGATCTTCAAATACGACATGACTGCCGCCGGAAATAGGCTTGCTGCTTGTTGAAATAAGCCCAACGAGCGATAGACGGTCTTTGTCAATTAAGCCCGGGCGGTTCATCATAGATTGGCCAATAAACGGCTTTTTCTTAGACAGCATCCAATCCAAATGTAGATCATACGCTGTAGTTCTCCCGTCAATTTCCGCACCCGTGACATGGCCTTTTTCAATGCGCAAGGTGCCGAGTGCCTCCAGACCATAAGGCGTAATGTTGAAGGGTTTACCGGCCTTCATGAGGGCGTCCCAAACCACTTGGCCGTGACCCGCACCAGTATAAACCTCATAGGCCAGCTCGCCTGAAAAGGAGAGGCGGCAAATCATAATGGGAACGCCGTCGATTGTTCCGTGCACAATGCCCATGAATGGTAGAGTTTCAGTGTCTACCTTCGTGCCCTGAACGCATGTTTCCAAAACCTTGCGTGCAAATGGCCCGCTTACCGCTGCGCCCGACCATTGGTCCGTTACAGAAGTGAGGTGGACTTTAAGATCCGGCCATAGACAATCCAGGCAGTAATCCAAGTGCTGCATAACTTTGCCAGCATTGGCGGTTGTTGTGGTCATCAAAAAGTGCGTTTCGCTTAAGCGCCATGTTGTGCCATCATCCATGACCAGACCATCTTCTCGCAACATCAAGCCATACCGCGCCTTGCCGACACTTAGATTGGAGAACATGTTGGTGTAAACGCGGTCGAGAAACTCACCGGCATCCGGTCCTTGAATGTCGATTTTTCCTAACGTTGATACATCGACAATTCCAACGCTCATGCGCGTGGCGCGGGCTTCGCGGACGTAGGATTGCTCAATTGTTTCGCCCTCTCGCCCATAAATCATTGGCCTGTGCCAAAGGCCAGCCGCATACAGTGTTGCGCCGTTTGCAAGATGCCAATCATGCATGGGTGTCAATCGATTGGGCTGTAAATCTCCAAACCGTTCTGCGGCCAACACACCAAACGATACACCAGAAGCGGGCGGACGAAACTTTGTCATGCCGGTCTGCGGAATGGATTTTCCTTGCTCATTTGCAAGCACTGAAAGCGAGGCAATTGATGAGTTCCGGCCTTGATCTGTGGCCATGCCCAGCGTGGTTTAGCGCTTCATATGTTCGGATGCTGAGA
>JBGTAU010000014.1:0-7254 GCA_041749675.1 Rhizobiaceae bacterium
GCCGCAACGACAGGCGCAGCAACGCCCGCCACACCCAAACCCGATGCTGTAACCTTGCCTCAGTTCTACGGCGAATTGTTCACCTTCGCCGGCATCGCCATGATCGCTGTTGTGGTCGGTGTGCTCAACCGCTTTTTTGTCAGCCATTGGGTATTCCGTTGGCGCACGGCAATGAACAATTATTACATGGCCAATTGGGGCAAATTGCGGAAAGTCGAAGGCGCGTCTCAGCGCGTTCAAGAAGACACCATGCGCTTTGCCACGATTATGGAAGACCTAGGCGTTTCATTTATTGATGCCATCCTTACCTTGGTCGCGTTTTTGCCTGTTTTGTGGAAGCTCTCAGATTCCATCACCGAACTGCCATTCTTCGGCGCCGTACCGCATTCGCTGGTTTGGGTCGCCATTTTCTGGTCTCTGTTTGGAACGCTGTTTCTAGCGATCATCGGCATCAAGTTACCTGGCTTAAACTTTGCCAATCAACGCGTTGAAGCCACCTATCGCAAAGAACTCGTTTACGGCGAAGACCACGCCGACCGTGCCACACCGCCCACAGTCGTTGAACTTTTCAACGCCGTGCGCAAAAACTATTTCCGCCTGTATTTCCACTACATGTATTTCAACGTCGGTCGCATCATTTACTTACAGACCGATAATATTTTCCCCTACATCGTTTTGGCACCGACCATTGTGGCAGGAAAAATTACCCTCGGCGCGATGAATCAAATCCTCAACGCGTTCGGCCAAGTCCGCAGTTCCTTTCAGTTTTTAGTCAATTCATGGTCCACCATCGTTGAGCTAATGTCCGTCTACAAACGCCTGCGCACTTTCGAAGCCATCATCGACAACGAACCACTGCCTGAGATCGACAAAGAATGGCTGGACGAGCAGCGGGCGCAATCGAGCTGAGGTGCATAGCACAGTTCTCCCCTTCGCCCCGCCTCTTGCGGGGAGAAGGTGCCCCACTGTGGCGGATGAGGGGCAGCTCAAACGTCGAAAGTCGCCACTTATTTGTAATCCTCACCAAAAATGACTCCACAACATACTTAGCACTAACCACAACAATCCGGCGGGTCCCCCTCATCTGCCTGTCGGCATCTTCTCCCCATGAAAGCCATGGGGAGAAGACGGCTCATCACCCAAATCTATCCACCCGCCCTAAACCTCATTTACACTACCTTTCATCGAATCCCGAAAGGCCCACCCATGGACTGGCAAACTGCCATCGACCGACAGCAAAGCACCCTCATCAACGTCATCATCGCGTTGATGAAATCGCTTGGCCTCGTCAAAGGCGGAACGCTCACCACCTTGCCATTTTATCTTCACCGCAAAGCTCTCCTCATCATCCACCCCGCCGAAGCCGCCGTGCGCCGCCTCATAATGATGGTCGCCTACGACATGGAACTGCGCGGGATCACAGTCTCCAAACTTAAGTCCGCAGTCCCCTTCGCCCCGCTTCTTGCGGGGAGAAGGTGCCCCAACGGGGCGGATGAGGGGCAGCGCCAACCTTCGTTCATCTTGTTCGACCCACTCAAAACCTTCGGCGGTGATGCCCCAGATTACAGCACTTTCAACGCCAAAGTTGACAACGAAACCGCATCCACCAACCGCACCCCTATCCCCGCCGCTCCACTCGGCCGGCGTCTCCTCGCGCTCAAAAACGCGCTGGACAATCTCCAATCCCAAGCCCGCCGTCTCACGCGATGGTACGCCCGCCGCGACGTCGCGCTCAAACAAAACCGTGCGCATCGTCTATCCCCCATGCGCCCCGGCCTGCCGCCGTATCATCGCAAACGCCCGATAAACCCTGTCGAAGAAGCACTGCTCGATTGCCATTCGCTGGCACTTTATGCCTATGCGCGAAGAGATAGTTCTTGAAATTTTTCAAACATCGACGAAAGGCCAACGCTGGTTTTGTAACAAGCCGGGCGCGTTTAACCTCGCCCGCTTGCGGGAGAGGTTGTCCGAAGGACCGGAGAGGGGCAGTGCTTAGGAATAGTAATTGCACTTAATAAACTCAACACGCCCCACCGCTATTGCCCAACCAATCTCAAATTACTCCGACCTTGCAAAAATCCTCGATAACTAACGCATTTAACATCCGCCTTCACACAAACCTCACCAGCAAACCGCTCGACTGCCCGCCAATAAGCGCCGTCATTCATCAACGTAAAATGCAGCCCAAATTGCACAGGATTACGCGGCCCATCATATTGAGTCTTGAACGCAGCATAAAGCGCATCAAAAGTCCGCTTCTCAAAAACTTGCCCGTCATCCGCCCGCTCAAATCCGCCGGAATGTCGAACAAACAAATTATAGTCCATTGCGATAATCCGCCGTTGTTGTGGTCCTTCAACAATCGTTGGCAGCGCAAATTGTTTGACTTTTTTTGCAAGGCTTGGCGCCCCACTATCGCGCTCCACTTTGCTTGCATCATAGTCAAATCGCGCGTCAGAAAGTGCAGCATACATCGCCGCACTCGCACTTAAGTAGGGCGCTCGAAATCCATCAATTCCATCGACCATTTTGCGCCAGCCAGACGGTTCGCGTTCACTACCGTTAATGGCCCAAGCATCTTTCAAGACCTGATTAAACTGAGCAAATTCATGGCCCCATTGAGCCGCAGTCCAGTCTTTTCCATCAAAATGTCCACAGGTGTGGCTAGCAATTTCATGCCCCTCTTGGTGCGCTTGCCAAATGTAAGACAAGCGTGTTTCGACATCACTTTTGGATTTGCCAAAGCCAACATTGCTCTTGCCCGCCCCTTTGATAGGGGCGACATATGATTGCTTATTGTCTGGCGCGAGCACATAGACGCAGTTCAGAAAGTAAGTGAATTCAGCGCCTGTGCGCCGCCCCAAATCCAAACTCCGTTGCCATTGCGCATTATCATTTGCGCCATCAAAGGAAATCAATACAGTCTGCACCGGCCTTTCCTGCGCCGCGCCGGAACCAGAGAGCAGACAACACAGAAGGCTAAGCGCACCCAATACAGATTTTTCAATTTTCATGTTAAAATACTTAAGTCTGGAATGTGGCAGGTTTGGGAAGCAAATCTTGCATCGAATGCCTACTCGCACTACTTTGATTTGCACGGCAGAGTAAATGCCAAATCTGGAGATCTGCGTTCAATGGCAATTCTGATACTTGGCATCCTCCTCTTTCTTGGCATTCATTCCGTGCGCATCGTCGCGCCTGAATTTAGAAATGCGCAAATAGCACAGCGTGGTGAGGGGGCTTGGAAAGGCATTTATTCGCTTATCTCTGCTGTTGGTCTCGGCCTCATCATTTGGGGTTATGCGTTGGCGCGGCCAGACGCGACCTTTATTTATGAGCCACCCACCTGGATGAAACATGTCAATTTGCTACTTATGTTGTTTGCCTTCATTTCAATGATGGTTGCAAATGTTCCTGCCGGAAAACTAAAATCAATTCTCAAACATCCATTTTTGCTCAGCATAAAACTCTGGGCATTCGGTCATCTGCTGGCCAACGGCGATTTAGCCTCGCTTATATTGTTCGGTTCTTTCCTCGCTTGGGCCATCTGGGACCGCGTAGCAGTCAAGCACCGCGGCGATAACGGAGCCACGGTTTCAGGCCCAATCACCAATGATATAATCGCCGTTGTTTCCGGCCTGGTTTTGTACGTTCTTTTCGTCTGGAAAGCCCATGAATGGCTGATTGGCGTCCCAGTCACCTAATTTTGCAAATCAGCCCTGTTCGCGAGCGATCTTTCAATATAGAACGCACCCAAATTGAGTTTTCGATAGAGGAATACGCCTGCCATGTCTGATGATAGCTTCGTCAAGGAAGTCGATGACGAACTGAGAACCGATCAGTTCAAAAGCATTTGGGAGCGATATGGCGTTGTTTTAGCCGGTGCCGCCGTTGCCGTCGTTTTGGCGACTGCAGGTTTTGAAGGCTATAAATATTGGCAAGCCAGCCAAGCGTCCAAATCTGGAGACTTGTTTCTTGCCGCGCTCACGCAAGCCAAAGATCAAAAGCAAGACGAAGCATTGAAATCTTTGAGCGAACTGGAGAAAACCGGAACTGGTTCATATCCTGTCCTCGCCCGCATGCGCAGCGCCACCGTGCTCGCGTCCAAGGGTGATGCTAAAGCTGCAATTGCTGCCTTCGACGCAGTCGCCGCTGATTCATCAGTCGATGTAATCGTGCGCGATATGGCAAGCCTGCGTGCTGCCTTGTTGCTCGTCGATAATGGCACTTATGAAGACGTCGCCAAACGCGCTGAACCCTTAGCATTTGATACCAACGCTTTGCGCCATTCTGCGCGCGAGGCTCTAGGCCTCGCCTCGTGGAAAGCCGGAAAAGCAACTGAGGCCCAAGCATTTTTCCAATCCATTGCAGACGCAGATAATGCCCCGCGCAATATTTCAGACCGTGCCACGTTGATGTTGAACGTCATTGCCGCTTCCGGCACCGCGCCAATAAAGTCAGGCAGCTAACGGATGTCCTTCAGCGTCGCCATCGTCGGCCGCCCAAACGTCGGTAAATCCACTTTGTTCAATCGTCTGGTTGGCAAAAAGATCGCGCTTGTCGATGATACGCCAGGCGTAACCAGAGACCGGCGCGTTCACGATGCAAAATTATATGACCTTTATTTTCAAGTGATCGACACCGCCGGTCTTGAAGAAGCGCCGGAAGCTGCACTCGAAGGCCGTATGCGCGCCCAAACCAATATGGCAATTGCCGAAGCCGATCTGATTTTCTTTATGGTGGATGCCAAATCCGGCCTGACCCCTTTGGATGAATCGTTCGGTCAACTCGTTCGTAAAGCAGGCAAGCCAGTTATTTTGGTTGCCAACAAAGCCGAAGGCAAAGCGAGCCAAGACGGCTATTTGGATAGTTGGCGTTTAGGTTTAGGCGATCCCTGTCCAATTTCCGCCGAACACGGTCAAGGCATGACCGATTTGCGCGAAGCCATTATTGCAGCGCTCGGTGAAGACCGCGCCTTCGGTGAAGGCGAATATGCGGAGATCATCGAGTCCAATCCAGATGGCGACGATGTCGAAGATTTCGACGAAGATGAAGTTCCGGCTTATGATGAATCCAAGCCTATGCAAGTCGCCATCGTTGGTCGCCCAAACGCGGGCAAATCAACACTCATCAATACTTTGCTTGGTGAAGACCGTTTGCTGACAGGACCAGAAGCTGGCATCACGCGCGATTCGATTTCAGTCGAATGGGAGTGGCGCGGTCGTAAAATTAAGTTGTTTGATACCGCAGGCTTGCGAAAAAAAGCCCGCGTTCAAGAAAAGCTCGAAAAATTGTCAGTTGGCGATACACTTCGCGCCATTCGTTTTGCCGAAGTGGTTGTCATCGTTCTGGACGCCACCATTCCGTTTGAAAAGCAAGATTTGCAGATCGTAGACTTGATCGTGCGCGAAGGTCGCGCTCCGGTTATCGCCTTCAACAAGTGGGATCTAATCGAAGATCGCCAAAAAGTACTGGCAACCTTGTACGAAGAAATGGCCCGCCTTTTGCCGCAGGTCAGGGGCATTCGTGCGATTCCTGTTTCCGGTGAACTGGATCAAGGTTTGCAAAAACTATTCGATGCCGTCGTTGAAACCCATCGCGTATGGAACAGCCGTATTTCGACATCTAAACTGAATCGCTGGCTCGAAGGCATCGTCGCCCATCATCCGCCGCCCGCCGTTTCTGGGCGCCGCATGAAAATCAAATATATGACGCAAGCCAAAACACGGCCACCCGGTTTTGTCATCGCCTGTTCGCGCCCAGAAGCGATGCCGGAATCGTACGTGCGATATTTATCCAATTCGCTACGCGAGACTTTTGAATTGGCAGGCGTTCCCATCCGAATGATGTTGCGCGGCAGTGATAATCCATTCGCCGGACGGGCCAATCCCTTCGCAGGCAAGAAGAAAAAGTAAAACACGTTCAACGAAATTAACCCTCCATCAAGGTTAATGCTTCATTTTCGCTTGCAGTAAAGTGTTGCAGGGCGTTCGTGGAGTTGTTCAGTGCGTAAGAGTACAAATAGTCAGGCAGATGCCGGACTAAGCCAATTTGTTGCCCCTAAATTTAGCCGCGTGTCGCTAGGTTTTGTTGCAGCGCTCATATATTTTTCAACAGCCACCACCACCGCCTTTCAAGACATGGCAAGCCTCGTTTCAGGCGGCGACATGACGACTGAACGTTGGCAGTCGGTTCTAAAACCCTCTGCCGCTGGGTCCATTCAGCAAGCAAATATGCCATTTGATACCCAAACCACAGGTTCGATTGGTGGTGCAGGTATCGAAGCGCCGGGCGTGGGCAAAGTCGCTTTCACCACGAAAACGGGCGCCGTTGATGCTTTGCCAGACGAAGAGCGCGTCAATCGTTCTGAGAAAAAGGGCCGCATCGTTGGTACTTTGAAAGTTGCCCCGCCGAAAGCTTTCACAGCGGGTTCAATCTTGCAGCGCACGTCTTCATTGCTGCGCCCAACGTTGGATACCGAAGCCACTATGGTTTTCAAAACAATCAAATCACGCGGCAAAGAAATCCAGCTTGCTCAGGCATTTCATGTGAAAAAGGCCGTTGTCGTGCCTAAAGCTGTATTGCCAACAATGTTGGCAGAGTTAGCTGACGACAAAAATATCAAGATAGTCGCGAGCGCCTACGCACCAAGCGAGCCAGATTATGCGCGCGAATCGCCGTTTGAAAGTCTGTTGAAAGTCGATGTCGCTAAACAAGAGCCGCTGGTGCCATTTGCCAAAGGTGATCACGCTTGGGCTAAGAAGCCAATGCCCAAATCGGTTATGTCAACCTCAGAGCAGCGCTGTTTAGCCGCAGCCGTCTATTTTGAGGCGCGCGGGGAGAATGTCAAAGGGCAAGCCGCTGTCGCTCAAGTCGTTTTAAACCGCGTTAAAAACCCAACCTATCCAAATTCAGTATGTGGCGTTGTGTATCAAAACGATGATTGGCGAAACCGCTGTCAATTCTCTTTTGCCTGCGATGGAATCAAGGATCGCATTTCAGAACCTTACCATTGGCGCAAAGCTCAGGAAGTGGCTTTTGCCGTCGCATCGGGTGAAATCTACTTGCCAGAAGTAGGATCTTCTACGCACTACCACGCCACATACGTGAAGCCGCGTTGGGCTCGTACAATGGAGAAAATGAAGAAGATCGGCACCCACATTTTCTACCGAACTTATGGTGGCGGTTGGAGCTAATATCGGTTTCAAACGCCAATAGGAGCGAACGCTTTGGTCGCACCTACCTAACCTTCTG
>JBGTAU010000015.1:0-5153 GCA_041749675.1 Rhizobiaceae bacterium
GTACGCTCCGCACCGGTTCTCGAAAATCACTCCATTTGGCTCGTTAAAGCGAATTTTTGGGTCAGATGCTAATTAGTTTCATTGGGAAAGGTGGTTTGCGCCATGAATTCTAACGTCAACACTTCTGTTTTCGCCGATACGTATACACTTGGCCTTGAAATGCCGCATGAAGCCGCGCAGCGCGAGGCGTTGCTGGATCGTGCCATGGGCGCGGGGCGCAAGCGTAAATCGTCTGAGAAACTGCGTCGTGGTCGGCTGGCAGCAGAAGGCTTGTCATTTGTGGCGCGCAACAATGATGGTGGCGTGATTGGTACTGTGCGGCTTTGGAATGTCGCTGCAAACTGCACACGGCGCGGCCAAGCCGAAGCGCTGCTGCTCGGCCCGCTGGCCGTTGATCCTTTTTACAATGGCAAGGGCATTGGCTCGGCGTTGATGAACTTGGCTATTCATGAAGCCACGCGCTTAGAGCACAACGCTATCATTTTAGTGGGCGATGCGGACTATTACAAACGTTTTGGATTTACTGCAGAAAAGACTGGCAATCTCTATATGCCCGGCCCTTTTGAAAAAGCGCGTCTCCTTGCACTGGAATTACAGGACGGGGCAATCGATGGCATGCACGGCGTTTTGATAGCGACTGGTCGTAAGTCGATGCAGAAATTCATCAAAGCGCGCAAAGCAGCGTAATTAACTAGCCCCAGTTTGCAGTCGGGTATGTCAAGCCCTTGACTGCGGGCGCGTTGCCGCCAAACAATTGATCGGGCAGAGATAACTGCGGGAAACGCCTCGCGCTGGAATTTCGTCTGGGGACACTTGCTCACTTACATCGACGCTTTGAAACACCTTGTCAAAGCGCTCACTTGGCTGCCCTTCACATTGAGTTTGTAGATCCATCAATTTAACTGTTTCACCAAAGGCGATTTATGCCCGTGCTATTGGGTGCGCGTGCTATTGAGTGCGCGTGACAATCGCAATTTGGCTGTAGCCGCGAAACAGGGGGCGAAATGCGAGCCTGGCCTGATGTCTGTTCGCTAAGGTGGACAAAACGGCTTCCATGTTTTCGCGAGGTGTAACGTGAAAAAGAGCCAGCCATTTCTGTAATACTATGCGAAATAGACTGGGCAAACCTTGTTGATTGCCAAAATCTACAATGTGCAATTGACCGCCGGGCGCAAGAGCCCGGAACGCGCGTTCCAGTGCGTTTTCCCAACCTGGGATCATTGACAGACTGTAGGAGATGAACACCCGGTCAAATGTAGATCGGCCAAACAATTCCATGGGGTCAAAACGTGTTGCGTCCCCAAGCGCCAGTTTTACCTTGCGCCCGGGCAGCCATTTGGACGTTGAATTGCGGGCGCTTGCCAGCATTTCTGCGGAAATGTCAAAGCCGTATAGTTTGGCATCTTTGTAAGCTTGGCCAACTGCAACAAGATTGCGCCCGGTGCCACAGCCAATCTCTAGAACACTGCCATCTTTTGGGGGGCAAAGGTTCTTAATCATCTGATCGCGGCCGAGCAGATAGTATTTGCGTGTCGCATCATAGATATGGCGCTGATAGCGGTAAATGCCATCCATCAGTTCGCTGTGGCGGGAAAGGCTCTCGCTCATGTCATGCTCGCTTTTCATAAAGGTGGAAGCCGCCATAGATGGCTGAACGGTCCGCCTTGGTGTACCCGAGCGATTCAGTTTCGTGGTATTGCCATTGTGCCATGAGGCGATGATCGACACGGCCGGGCAGAATGGTCGGCTTGCCAGCTGTGCGGAAAATCACGCGGGCATCGTGGGTGGCCGTGCGGGTGATTTCAGTCCAAAGCTGGTTAAGCTGACTATCCGTCATCCAATCTTGTGCATCCAGCAATACAAACCTGTGCAGCGAATTTGCGGGACGGGTGCGCAACGTCTCAATAAGATTAAGATTATCCACCGAGTAGCAATCAATGTTGCTTTTTATCGTGTCATAGTTTGCTGTTTCAAGACAGGGTGGCAAGGCGTTGCCTTCAACATTGCCATAGCCACGTCCAAAGGCTTGGCGTGCGAAATAGTTTTGCGACAACGGAAAATCACACGCTAAAATGCGCGTGCGCTCTTTTAGAACATCAGCCATATTGCCATCGGGTCCGGCCAATAATTCAAATTGCGCAGGCGGTATGCCAAGACCAAATAAAGCTGCACGGTGAGAGGTGAGCATGCGCACTGCCCATTTGTCGTAGAGCGGCGCTATGTTTGCGTCGAAAAACGCTTGTTGCTCGGCAATGGTTTTGCAATCGATATAGCGGGTAAGATCTCTACCAAAAAGCCGAGACATACCGTGCAAGATCGAAATGCTGCGGCCGAGCAAGCCGAAACTATAAAAGCCACGTTTGAACATCGAGATACGGCGACGGCCCAAAAGATCGCGTTTTTCCCAATAGCGACGGGTGGTCTCATCCAAGTGGTGGGCAATGTATTGATCGTAATTGTAGATGTTCTCAGCCGTTGCTGCATTGATCAGAAAACTGCTGATGGCAGCTTGATTAGGCAAATGTTTGAAAGCAGCGGCTTTGAGGCGACCAAGTGCTACATGGGCAGGCGATAAATCAACCGCGATGACACGTTTTGGATTTGCAGTGAGGTACGACAAAGCATTGCATGAGCCTGACGCAATACAGATGATTTCATGATGTGGTTCAATCTGCATGGCGCGCATGTCAACGACCGGGTCCTCCCAGATTTGAGGGTAAACCAAACCGTGAAACGCCCGACTGAAGAGGCGCTCCAGAACGCCGTCGAGTGACAAGGCATTATGTTGGTGTACCGCATCGCCGAGGCGTTCGCCAATTGTAAGTTCACCGGTCTTTTGCATCAAAGAGGTCCATTCATTTGTCTGACCACAGATTCTTGGATAATCCTGGCTTTCTGGGATTTCACTGGTTTTTGACGGCGAATATGACCGGCCAGTTCGAGGTGGCGGCTGCGGGTGATCGCATTCCAATCGATCAGTTCAAACCTACCGTCGAAGTGCTCGACAATGGCCGTGCAGCTTTCAACCCAATCGCCGGTGTTGATGTAGTGAATACCGGCGCGGATTTCGTTGACTGCGTGGTGGATGTGACCACAAATGATACCATCGGCTTCATGTTTGCGCGCTTCTTCGGCCATCACATTTTCGAAATCGCCGATGTAGCTGACGGCGCGCTTGACTTTGAGTTTGGCCCATTGTGAAAAAGACCAATATGGCATGCCCAACCGGCGGCGCGCATGGTTCAGCAATTTGTTGAACCACATCGCAAAATAGTAGGCATTGTCGCCAAAATAGGCGAGCCAGCGCAAGTGCATGACCACCATGTCAAACTCGTCGCCATGAATGACCAACATCCGTTTGCCGTCTGCGGTAGCAAAAACATCGCGTTCTTTGACTTCTATGCCACCGAAATGCTGCCCTTGGTATTCGCGCAACAGTTCATCATGGTTGCCCGGAATATAAATGATACGGGTGCCACTGCGTGCTTTGCGCAACAGCTTTTGCACAACATCATTGTGGACTTGTGGCCAATAAAAACCCTTGCGACGCATACGCCAGCAATCGACGATATCACCAACCAGATAGATGGTTTCAGCATCGTGCTCGCGCAGGAAATCAATGAGGGCTTGCGCCTGACAATCGGGTGTTCCCAAATGGATATCTGAAATGAAAAGTGTACGAAACTGCCGCTGCTCGATCATGCCTGTCATCCGCCGTCCATTTTGGCGGCTTAGAACTGACTCGTGTTTCAATCATGTGACGGTTTTATTGCGTTTACATAACAGCTTCATAATTCCCTTTGAATGGTTGGTGGTTTTCGTTTATCGCAGTGCATGACCTGTTATCAGTGAGGAGATTTCTATGGCTCGTATTACCCTTCGCCAATTGCTCGACCATGCCGCCGAGCACGACTACGGCGTGCCCGCATTCAACATCAACAATATGGAGCAGGCGCTGGCAATTATGGCGGCGGCCGATAAATGTGATGCGCCAGTGATCATTCAGGCCTCTCGCGGTGCGCGCTCTTATGCAAATGATATCATGCTGCGTCACATGATGGATGCAGTCACGGAAATTTATCCGCACATCCCGGTGTGTGTGCATCTCGATCACGGTAATGAGCCCGGCACTTGCATGACCGCAATCCAGAACAATTTCACATCTGTCATGATGGACGGATCTCTCAAAGCCGACGGCAAGACACCTGGTGACTGGGACTATAATGTCGGCGTGACCAAACGTGTTGTGGATATGGCCCATGCGGGCGGTGTTTCGGTGGAAGGAGAACTTGGTGTTCTGGGCTCGCTCGAAACCGGCGAAGGCGAAAAAGAAGATGGACATGGCTTTGAAGGCAAGCTGTCACATGATCAGCTATTGACCAATCCGGATGAGGCCGTAAAGTTTGTTAAAGAAACCGATGTGGACGCATTGGCTATTGCAATGGGTACGAGCCACGGCGCATACAAATTTTCCCGCAAGCCAGATGGTGCTGTGCTTGCCATGCATGTGATTGAAGAAATCCACAAGAAGCTGCCGAACACCCATTTGGTTATGCACGGTTCTTCTTCGGTTCCGGAAGATTTGCAGGAAATCATCAATAAGTTTGGCGGCAAGATGAAGCCAACTTGGGGTGTGCCCGTTGAAGAAATTCAGCGCGGCATCAAGCATGGTGTGCGTAAGATCAACATTGACACTGACAACCGCATGGCCCTAACCGGCGCGATCCGCAAAGTGATGGCGGAAGATCCATCTGAATTTGATCCACGCAAATATCTAAAGCCTGCGATGGAAGCTATGAACAAGCTTTGCAGCCAACGCTTCAATGAGTTCAATACTTCGGGGCAGGCATCCAAGATCAAGAAAGTTATCCCGCTGAGCGATATGGCCAAACGCTATGCAGCGGGTGATTTGAGGCAACGGTTTGCTTGATGTTAGGGGGTAGTGGCTTCTTGTGTGTACTGCGAAAATCTCGGACACACGAGACACCACGTTCCCTCAAAACTGATCTATCACTGTTCCCTGTTGCAGATCAAGCAATGAGGGTTGGTCGAAGAATGAGCAGTATTTCAAATTGACATTGTCTACCCCAAAGGGGTATATAACTTCATGCAGTTGATCAGCATCGTTGAAACGCCAATGTATCTCGCCGATG
>JBGTAU010000016.1:0-20144 GCA_041749675.1 Rhizobiaceae bacterium
GTTGGTCGGGGCTTAGACCATTGTCGGCCAAATGGGTCTGGATCAACTCCGAAACCATCGGCACCACTTGCTTGAATACTTTGCGCCCCTCTTGGCGAAACTGCATGTCGCGGCGGTCTGCCATGTGGCCCTCGCGGGTGCGGCGCAGGAAGCCGTTGTTGTTGCGGATGTTGTTGGAAAATTCGGTGATAAGCCGCGTCGATAAAATTTCAAATTGCGTGTCACTGGTGGCCAAATCTGCCCGTTCCAAAATGATGGCCGTGCAGACATCACCAAAGATAAAGTGACAATCACGGTCGCGCCATTCGGTGTGGGCTGAGCATATTTCGGGGTTCACAATCATCAGCGAACGGGCGGACCCGGCGCGGATCATATCGGCGGCGGTTTGGATGGCGAAGGTTGCCGATGAACAGGCCACATTCATATCAAAGCCAAAGCCTTTAATGCCGAGTGCTTGCTGGACTTCCACCGCAATGGCCGGATAAGCCCGCTCATGGTTGGAGGCTGCGCAAATCACGCCGTCGATATCGCCCGCCACTTTACCGGCTTTCGCCAACGCCTTAGTTGCCGCATCGACCGCCATTTCGGCCATGACCGAGATTTCGTCATCGCCGCGCGCCCGCAAAATCGGGTGCATGACGTTCGGGTCCAACACACCAGCTTTGTTGAGCACATAGCGGCTTTCGATTCCCGAGGCCTTCAAAATGAACTCTTCTGATGACAGGCCTAACGGCTCCATCGCCCCACTATCGATCAAGGCTTGGTTTTTTTCATTCTGCGCTGTGGCATAGGCATTGAACGCTGTGACCAATTCTTTGTTGGAAATCGTCTGCTCGGGGGTAAATACGCCCGTCCCGCTTATCACCACGCCTGTCATCGTTCGCCCCATTGATGCTTTTTCGATTAAGTCAAACCTAAGCTGAAAAAATATGTTTGTCACATTGTTCTGTTGGTGTGACAAACTAATGCCTAGTTTTAGACTAGGCAATTTAAATCGATTAGATTATAGATCGTTTCGAAAATCCCCATAAAGGAAAGCATCCCATGTCGAGCCAAATCATCCCCGTTGAAGCATTTGATTGCATTGTTTTCGGTGGAACCGGCGATCTTGCAGAGCGCAAACTTATTCCAGCGCTGTACCAGCGGCAGGTCGCGGGGCAACTCTCTGAGCCAACACGCATCCTTGGTGCGTCGCGCTCACAAATGACCACGGATGAATACCGCACCTTCGCGCGCGCGGCAATTAATGAATTTGTCAAAGAGCCAGAGCGGATCGCCGAGCAAATTGAAACCTTTATTGGTCGCCTGCATTATTTGGCGTTAGACGCGAAAACTGAAGCGGGATGGAATGAGCTGGCAGATTTCTTGCGCGATTCGCCCGATAAAGTCCGTGCGTTTTATCTCGCCGTTGCCCCAGCGCTCTTTGGCGATATCGCCGATAAGCTCAAGCAACACGGCCTCATCACCGCCAATTCCCGCATTATTGTAGAAAAGCCACTCGGCCGCGATTTGGCGTCTGCCAAGGCGCTCAACAATACCATCGGCAATGATTTCGCCGAACACCAAGTGTTCCGCATCGATCATTATCTCGGCAAAGAAACTGTTCAAAACTTGATGGCGCTGCGCTTTGCTAACGCGCTGTATGAGCCTTTGTGGAACGCGACGCACATTGATCACGTGCAGATCACCGTTGCCGAATCGGTCGGGCTTGAAGGCCGCGTTGGTTATTATGACAAGGCCGGTGCGCTGCGCGATATGGTGCAAAACCATCTCTTACAATTGCTGTGTCTGGTCGCGATGGAAGCGCCATCGTCGATGGATGCCAATGCCGTGCGCGATGAAAAACTCAAAGTGCTGCGCTCACTTAAACCCATCAATGCCAGCAACGCAGCGCAAGTGACTGTACGCGGCCAATATAAAGCGGGCGCATCGGAGGCCGGTGCGGTTGCAGGCTACGCCGAGGAACTTGGTTCACCCACCAATACCGAAACATTCGTTGCCATCAAGGCGGAAGTCGGCAATTGGCGCTGGGCTGGCGTGCCGTTTTATTTGCGCACCGGCAAGCGTCTGGCTGGCCGCATGTCGGAAATCGTTATTTCGTTCAAACCCGTGCCGCATAATATTTTCGAAGATTCAGCGGGTCAAATGTTTCGCAATGAACTCGTTATCCGCTTGCAGCCGGATGAAGGCGTCAAGCAATGGATGATGATCAAAGATCCGGGTCCCGGCGGCATGCGCCTTCGCCATATACCGCTCGATATGACGTTCGCCGACTCGTTCCAAGCCCGCAATCCGGATGCTTACGAGCGCTTGTTGATGGACGTGGTGCGCGGCAATCAAACTCTATTCATGCGCCGCGACGAGGTTGAGGCCGCTTGGACGTGGGTCGATCCGATTTTGAAGGCATGGGAAGAAACCGGGCAACCGGCGCAAGGCTATACATCCGGCACTTGGGGGCCATCGTCTGCAATTGCGCTCATTGAGCGCGACGGGCGCACATGGCATGAGGAAGACGCTTAATGGGTTCGCCGCGCCATCAATTTGCCTCGCCTTCAGAATTAGCAGATGCGCTGGCCGTCGCGGTCGCTGATCAGCTGCGATCCGGAATAAAATCGCGCGGCGTTGGCACTCTTGCCGTCTCAGGCGGATCGACGCCAAAGCTCTTCTTCGACCGTCTGTCAAAGCAAGACCTCGACTGGCAAAAAGTCATCATCACGCTTGTCGATGAGCGCTGGGTGGACGTTAGCTCAGACCGCTCCAATGCTAAATTGGTGCAAGACCTGTTGTTACAAAACAATGCAGCCGACGCGCAATTTGTGCCGCTTTGGTCTGGCGGCGAAGCACCCGATCACGATGCTATTGCCCGTACCAATTTGGCATTACGGTTGCTGCCTTCTCCGTTTGACGCCGTAATCTTAGGCATGGGCAATGATGGCCACACGGCCTCGTTCTTCCCCGGCGGCGACACCTTGCATGACGCGCTCACCGCAAAAGGCCCGATTCTCGCCATTCGTGCCCCCGGCGCAGGTGAGCCTCGCGTGACGTTGACATTGCCAGCACTTTTGAAGACACGAGCGCTGTTTTTACACATCGAAGGCGATGAAAAATCCGCTGTCTTAGAAACGGCACTAAGCGATGGCACAATCGAAGACATGCCGGTCCGCGCCGTGCTGCGTCAGACAGTCGTGCCTGTAGAAATCTATTCCTGCTGAATTTTAAGGAGTTCCACCATGAGCGCCAATCAAGCCATTCTCGCGGTTACCAATCGCATTCGTGAACGCTCGAAGAAATCGCGCGAGGCCTATTTGGCCCGCGTGCGTGCCGCTGCTTCCAACAAGCCGAACCGCTCGACGCTCGGCTGCGCCAATCTTGCGCACGGATTTGCCGTGTGCTCACCATCTGAAAAAGTCGCGCTTTCCGGCGAGGTCGTGCCAAATCTTGGCATTATCACATCTTACAATGACATGTTGTCTGCCCATCAGCCATTTGAAACTTATCCTGCCATCATCAAGGAAGCCGCGCATGCAGCGGGCGGCATTGCGCAAGTCGAGGGCGGCGTTCCGGCTATGTGCGACGGCGTCACCCAAGGCCGCGCCGGCATGGAGCTGTCGCTGTTTTCGCGTGATGTCATTGCCATGTCGGCCGCCATCGGCCTCAGCCACGATATGTTTGATGCCGCGGTTTATTTGGGTGTCTGCGATAAAATCGTTCCCGGTCTCATCATCGCCGCCCTCACATTTGGCCATTTGCCAGCTGTATTCATTCCCGCAGGTCCCATGACAACGGGATTGTCCAACGATGAGAAGTCCAAGATCCGCCAGCTTTTTGTCGAGGGCAAAGTGGGCCGGAAGGAATTGTTAGAGGCCGAGTCCAAAGCCTACCATGGCCCCGGCACCTGCACTTTCTATGGCACCGCAAATTCCAACCAGATGCTGATGGAAATCATGGGCCTGCATTTGCCCGGCGCGTCCTTCGTCAATCCCGGCACGCCGTTGCGCGAAGCACTGACCCGCGAAGCAACTGCGCGTGCGTTTGCCATCACAGCACTCGGCAATGAGTACACTCCCGTTGGCGAAATGATTGACGAGCGCTCGTTTGTCAATGGCGTTATCGGTCTGCATGCCACAGGCGGCTCGACCAACCACGCCATCCATTTGGTGGCCATGGCCGCCGCCGCTGGCATCAAACTGACATGGCAAGACATTTCAGACCTGTCTGACGCAACGCCTCTGCTCGCCCGCGTTTATCCCAACGGCTCGGCGGATGTGAACCACTTCAACGCTGCTGGTGGCATGGGCTTCCTCATTCGCGAATTATTGGATTCAGGCCACCTGCACGAAGACGTGCGCACCGTTTGGGGGACAGGTTTGCGCCCCTACGCAGTCGAAGCCAAGCTGTCCGCCAAAGGCACTGTGGTGCGTGAACCCGTACCAGAATTCAGCGGCGATGAAAAAGTCTTGGCGCCAGTATCCATGGCGTTCCGCGAAACCGGCGGTCTCAAAGTGCTCGACGGCAATCTTGGCAAAGCCATAATTAAGGTCTCAGCCATTAAGGCCGACCGCCAAATCATCGAAGCACCAGCCATCGTGTTCAACTCACAAGAAGAGCTGCACGCAGCCTTCAAAAACGACGAACTCAATCGCGATTTCATCGCAGTCGTCCGCTTCCAAGGCCCGAAAGCCAATGGCATGCCTGAATTGCACAAACTCATGCCGCCACTCGGTATTGCGCAGGATCGTGGCTTCCGTGTTGCACTTGTAACAGACGGTCGCCTCTCCGGCGCCTCCGGTAAAGTGCCTGCTGCCATTCACGTCACCCCCGAAGCGCTCGACGGCGGCATGATCGGCCGTGTGCAAACTGGCGACATGGTTCGGCTGGACGCTGTCGAGGGCACGCTGGAAGTCGTCGTCCCAGCCAAAACACTCGCCAGCCGCCCCCACGCCCATCCAGACCTTTCCGCCAACAGCCATGGCACAGGGCGCGAACTGTTTGCGATGTTTAGGCAGATGGCTAGCACTGCAGATACGGGCGCGAGCCCGTTTTGATGGTGTTTTTTAAGTAGTTATAACCTCGATTTCTCAGTTTTGAGCCATGGTCTTGTGTGCTTTTTTTAACAGGCAAATGATGGGTAAACACTCCTACAATACTACTAGCGATCAAAGGAATCGCGCGGATTGGCAGTGCAGCGCTAACCGTCGCTTCATGAATTTCGTACACATTTGCTGCATTGAGTTTTATTGACCACCTGCCCCGCTAGTGAGTCATGTCACACACGGATTCTCTACTCATGATAGAATTCCCCGTAACATATACCACTTACGAAAATGGCTCTACCAATAGGCATTTCAGCGATGATTGGTGGGCATGGGTGAAGACCCAACCACAGGATGCCATGTTGTTGTGGCTCCGCTCGTCGAACTGGGACAACGTTAGCGAGCTTCATTCTATGGAGCTGATCGACAATCCGGACACAGAACTGGCCATCATTGCGGTAATCTTCTGGGGCACGCTCGGCTGGATCACCGAACCCAGCTACTTAGCGGGAAAGATCATCGGGAATCTTGAAAAGGGCTATTATCAGAAGTCAGAGCTTTGGCTGGACCGTAACCAATTCATTGACCAAGCCTTGTTGTTCGCGAAGCTTCTGCGCGAGGCGGGTACCAAGAATTTTGCCTATCCTTTTCCGCGCAAACTGATCGGCCCGTTCGGCAACAGAAAGGCATCGGTTTCTTCGGACTATGGCAAGCAGGTTGAGGAACAGATCAGGCTGGTCGAGGAGGCAATTGAAGTCACCTTCCATCGTTCCGAAGATGTGTATCTTGCGAACCGCAACAAGCTCAGTTTTCGCAACGAAACACTTGCGCAATCCGAAGCCCGGCTGGCAGGCCTGCAACAGCCCTTGCCGGTGAACCCGATCAGCACCTTCGCGGACTTCTGTGATTTGGACTATCTGGAGCGCTACTTCCTTCCGCTCGAGACTTACGAGGACTTCCGGCGCGATCCGGATGAGCGCAAACGCCCCTACGCCGGCCAGGATGAGATATACAAGTACATCTCGCGCAGCCCCTACAAGCGAAACGAGCGCACCTCTCTCTTCGCCACTGTCTGTGCGGTTGCAGGCGGCGGGTATTTCCTCTTCGCGATGATCTTGTGGTTGACCGGTGCCTTCAGCAAATCCGATGCATCCCACTTCGGCGCAATGTTTGCGCTTTCCGTTATGGCCATCATTATCCTTGGCGGACTGGCCATACTCTGGCGCGAGTTGCACAAGTAGGCCTGTAAAACCACTCGACAGTTAAGTACAAAGTGTAGCGGCAAAGACAAGCAGACGTGATGGTGGAAATTTTGAGCCGGCCGGTCGCTGGCTTTTCTGACCACTCTTTAGATGTCTTCTCAACGCCTACGCGCAAGTGCGGAAATGATATTGTACCAAACTACTTTCTCCTGACACGAATTGACGCCGCACCATGATATCCCATTCAACCACTCATTAATTAGGCCAAGGAGACTCTCAAATGCCATCCAATCACACCGATTTCGATTTTCTATTTGGCAGTTGGAAAGTGGCACATAAGCGTTTGGTGCATCGTTTGAAAAACAGCGATGTTTGGCAGGAGTTTACTGGGACCAGCAGCACGCGGCCAACGCTCGGCGGCTATGGCAATATCGAGGACAATATTCTAAATTTTCTCGAAGGCCCTTACAATGCCATCGCTATTCGCTCTTTTGACGAAACCACAAAACTTTGGGCAATTTGGTGGCTGGATGGCCGCCATCCGCATCTCCTCGATGTTCCCGTCATTGGCTCGTTTTCCGATGGTGTCGGCACTTTTGTTTGCGATGACACTTTTGAAGGCAAGCCGATTAAAACCCGCTTTCTTTGGACAGTGCAATCACCGGACAAATGCCTTTGGCAACAAGCTTTTTCACCCGATGAGGGTCAAACATGGGAAACCAATTGGATTATGGAGTTTTCGCGGGAAAGCTGACTTGAGCGGACTTTCAATACGCCGTTCGCCGTTCATCACTCGGCGAACGCCCAAATTGCGCACGATAGCTTTGGGCAAAATAGGAGTGCGAGCCAAAGCCGGTAGCGAGTGCTACTTCCAAAATCGGTTGGTTGGTTTGACGCAAAAGTTCGCGAGCACGCTCTAAGCGTAGCCCCATATAGTACCGACCTGGCGTCATATTGAGATGTTTGAGAAATAAGCGCTCCACTTGACGAACGGAAAGTTTAACGGCTTTGGCCAATTTGCCAGCCGTCAAAGGTTCTTCCAAATTGTCCGCCATGAGTTCCACCACTTTGCGCAATTTTTCCGATCGACCTGAGAGATCACGTTCGCGGCCAACACGCTGGCGGTCCGTGCCGGAGCGAATGCGCTCATGCTGCATTTGATTGGCAACTTCGTTGGCAACATCAGAGCCTAAATCAACGCGGATAATTTCCAGCATTAAATCTAGCGCAGTGGTGCCGCCCGCGCAGGTATAGCGCTTGCGATCAATTTCAAAAACATTGCCGGTGCACTCTACATTTGGAAAACGATCTTGAAACGCAGCGCGGTTTTCCCAATGAAGCGTACAGCGATAGCCATCCAATTGCCCCGCTTCAGCCAGCAAAACAGTGCCTACCACAATCGCCCCCAAGCCTCCGCCGCGCCGCCCTTGCGCGCGCAAAGCGGTGAGGATTTTTGGTTTGTCAGACGGATCAAGAAAACTAGAGGCGCAGACAAACAAAATATCAGGGTTTGGCAAATCATTCAAAGAGTAATCTGGGCGAATGGCCATTCCATTTGAGGCAAGCACAATTTCGCCGCGCACAGTAACGGTGTTCCAAGTATAGAAGCTGGAATTCGATAAGCGATTGGCGATGCGCATAGCATCCACGGCCGCGGCAAGCGAGAACATGCCAAAGCGCTCGACGAGCAAAAACGAGAATAGTCGGCCTGCGCCGTTTAGATCAGACATGGCACCTGTCTAGCGGAACCGATAGGTTTAGCAATCCACTGTCCGACATTGGCGAAGAAAATGCGACATTACGTCCCTTAAAACTGAGGCGGCGTGCGCCCGGCTATGCGATAGGCCGAAACCAGTGTGTTCGCCATCAACATGGCAATTGTCATTGGACCAACGCCGCCGGGAACCGGAGTGATCGCACCGGCGTTGACTTCGCAACCTGCAAAATCAACGTCTCCAACCAGCCGCGATTTGCCCGCGCCTTTTTCTGGTGCTGGGATGCGGTTGATGCCAACATCGATGACCGTCGCGCCCGGTTTGACCCAATCTGCTTTAATCATTTCAGGGCGGCCGACGGCCGCGACCAAAATATCGGCTGTTCGGCAAATGGCAGGCAGATCCTTGGTTTTAGAGTGCGCGACTGTCACTGTGGCATTGGACGAGAGCAGCAAATTGAACATTGGCTTGCCAACAATATTGGAACGGCCAACAACAACGGCATTTAGCCCTGATAAATCACGACCATGCACACGCTCTAGCAGAACCATCGAACCGGCTGGGGTACAAGGAACAAAGGCGCTGTTGATTTCACCCGCACCCAGTTTGCCCACATTGATAAAGTGAAACCCGTCAACATCTTTTTCCGGCGCAATGGCTTGGATGACTTTGCCGGTGTCAATGTGTTTCGGCAGTGGCAATTGTACCAATATTCCGTGAATTGAGTCATCAGCATTGAGCTTTGCAATGAGGCCCAGCAAGTCTTGCTCGTCTGTCGTTTCTGGAAGCGAATGTTGCACCGAATGGAAATGGCACTCTTTGGCCTTGCGGCTTTTGGAAGAAACATAAACCTGACTGGCCGGATCTTCGCCAACAATAACAACCGCGATGCCGGGGGTAACGCCGGTTTCCGCAATGAGCTTGGCTGACGCCACTTTCACCTTTTCAACCACATCTTCGCTTACGGCTTTACCGTCAATCAACTTAGCCATCATCGTCTCCGTCATAAAGTTTCGAAGGCGCTGGTAGCGCAATTGCCATCAATTGTGCAGATCAAAAAGCGACGGAAAATGTGCGCTAATGTCGAATGTTTCAAGATTGCAGGAAATTAGCCGAAGCGACGTTGGCGCGCTAAATTCATTAATTCGACCCGCATGTCCGCAAGGCTTTCCTGAATGTCGTCCAATTGCGCATTGTGTGGCAGCGGTTTGTTCTGTGCACTTGCGACCGGCCGCGGCTCAGCAACTGGAGCAACTGGTTCTTGCGCTTGCTGTAATATTGGCGCTGCCGCCATTGGTTGTTGCCAAACAGGTTGTTGACCAATGGGCTGCGGCATCATCATTTGTGGCATCATCATGGGTTGAGGTACAAAAAACGGCTGCTGCATTTGTGGCATGAACATCGGCTGCTGCGGCGCGTACATTTGCATCGGAGTTTGCACCGGAACCGGCACATACTGTATATTTGGCATTGTTGGCGGAGCGACTGGTGCTTGCTGATAAGGTGCAGTTGGCGCCATTGGAGCCACCGCGGGCATGCTCACATTTGGCGTTACTTGGTGCGAAATTGGTTCTACTTCATTGCGTGCATGCCATCCCTGACTTGCCCACTGGCTTTGATCTGAAGCCATGCGATTTTGCGGAATCTCAAGCGGCTGGAACGCGCCACGGATTGTGCGTTTTCCTGAGTTCGACTTTGGATTTGGTGCTGTCGGTGTTGTCTGGGTAGTACCAAAATTACCGCCGTATTGCACCTTGAGGGCGTCAAAAATGCCCTTCAAAATGGCCAGCCCCAAACCAAATATGAATCCGCCAATCAATCCAGCAATTAAAATCAGTTTGCGCGATGCACCAACAGAATCTTGTGAGGCTTTGGCAATATTTGTGCGTTTAACATTGGTGCTGTCGATCGTGCCCTGCTCGCCGGTTTCTTGAGCGCGTAGCAAAAATTGTTCATAAACGGTCCGTGCTGACGCCGCCTCGCGCTCAATCTCGCGTAATTTTACGATGGCGTCGCCGGAGCTTGCGAGCCTTACTTTCATTTGAGCCAAACTTGTTGCCAATGCCTGCTCGGTTTGTACCGCGCGGCGCAGCTCAGTTTGAATTGAACTACGAATGCGTTTGATTTCAGCATCAATTGACGCACGTAAACTTGCACTTTCTTGGCTCGCCTGCTGCAAATCTGGATGCTTAGCGCCCAGTTTGGTTACCAGCCCATCATAGCGTTGTTTAGAAGTCGTATATTGTGCCCGTAGAGTGTTGAGCGCATTGGAATTGATTTCTTCAGGTAGGCCGCCTGCCAACAACCCGTCAATGGTAACTGATTTGGCCGAGTCTGCTCGAGCATTCAAAGTGATAGTGGCGGAACGGGCTGCGGTCAGCTGATCATTTATGCGTAAGATTTCTTCGTCGCCAATTAAGCGCCCTTGTGCATCGAAGAGATCGTTCTCGGCTTTGAATTTGGCAGCTTTAATTTCCGCGACTTCAACTTGCTTTTTGAGTTCAGGCAGCCGGGCCTGCATCGAACTGGAGGTGCGGTCGGCAGTTGTTGTCCGGTCGTTTGCCCGTTCGGCCATATAGACATCGACAATGGTATTGGCGATCAAAGCGGCTTTTTCCGGATCTTCCGAAAAAGCACCAATATTGACAACAAATGTGCCAGACTGGCGCTTGGCTTCTGTTTTGTTGTTCAAATTTTTGATAGCGGTACCGAATGTAGAGCCTTCCGTTTTGCCACCAAACAGTATTTCCAAAAAGCCTTTGAGGGGCGATAACAGGCCGGCTTTTGTCCCGTTAAATTCTGCATCCTTCTCAAGTCCGAGCTTTTTCACAACCTGATCCATGACGATTGGTGAGCGAATTATATTCAGCTGACTGTCGACAATTGCCAACGACGCCTCGGAAAGAAACACATCGGGGTTGATATCATTTTCGACTACTTTGAAATTTCGCGGATCGATGAGTATGCCAGTCGAGGAATAGTAAGATTTTGGCGTCGAAACGGCGATAGCTGCCCCAACTAATCCACCCAATACAGTGGTGGCTAAAATAATGTTACGCCATTTGCGCACAGCGTTGATCACATAAACTGGGTGCACCAATGGAGCAGCATCGCCTTGGTTGGTATTCCAATTTGGCGGATTGCTTGATTGCATCGGCGAGGGATATTCTGCGTCGTTTGGATGAAACTGAGTTTCGGAGTTTGTTTGAAGAGCGTCAGTCGAAGGCGCCTGCGCTTCCTTATCATTGGGAGCGACGCGTGAAGCGTGAGCACGATCGATCGCATCAATACGATCTAGCAAAGAGATCGAATTCTCTTTTTGAAATCGCGCATTGGCCAGCCGTTCACGTGCCGAAACTGCCCCAGATACGCTTTCTGACGCGCGCACTTCTCCCGCCAGCCGCAATTTGGGCTTGAGATTGGCTTTTTTGGGAGCTGGGTCGTCGAAAAACATGCGTGCCTGCTGCGTTTGATGCCTTGAACGCAAAGCACCAGTTAATGCAGTCTAAACAGGCGTGGTAAACAAAGGGTTGATAGAATGCTTGAATGACCGCTTTACAATCCAAATCGTCCCGAAAGAAAATGCTAATGTCACACGGTGTATTAACACTGGCGTGTTAAAGCTGCGGCCAGCTTAAAACGAAGAAAATCCATCAATGACCGGCATCAAAAGTGTCAATTTTACGATTATTCGGCGCTATTTGGCTGCACTTTCTGGTGCGGGCGGGCGGGTCGTTATCTCGTTGTTTTACTTTATTTCGCTCGCCAATGCGCTCAGCGTGGCGGAATTTGGTTTGTTTGCCACTGCTTCAGCGACCGGCGTCGTGCTTTCGCGGATTATTGGATTTGGGTTTACATCGCCGCTTTATCGAGCAGCAACCGTTAAGCCGCGTTTGATAGGGTTATTCAGCGCTGGTTTTCTGTTTTTTAGTGTCCTTTCTTTGCCGGTGTTTGCATTGCTTGCTTGGCTTGCACATTGGTTCTTTTTTGGAGACGCGCTTTCACTGTCGATATTTTTGATCATCGTGGTCACCGAGGCGCTGATTTGGCGCACGGCCGAGGTCATTATTATCGTCAACAACGGTCTCAATAATTTTGGACGCGCATCTACATTGGTGATTTTGGGCACGGCGGTGCGGGCTCTGGCGGCAATTGCCTTTGCACTGTTTTCAAGTCACGGATTGGCAGTTTGGGCACTCTATTATTGCGCTGCAAATTTGATTTCGCTGATCATTGGATTGGCTTTCTTCGTGCCTAAGATGCGGCTGCGTTTTCAGCCCGCGCTCTACAGAAGACATATTGCCGATGCGTTGTCAGTGTCAGGCGCGGAAATTTTGTTTTATGTGCAATCGGAACTCGACAAGCTGTTGGTGTTGGCTTTGGGTGGGGCACAAACGGCGGGCATCTATTCAATCATTATCCGCTTGGTGGATCTGACTGCCATTCCCATTCGCACTTTCAATATGATGCTGGTGCAGAAGCTTATGCGCGACAATCACGCGCTTCAAGGCGTTATGCGGCGCATCGGCATGGAAATCGGACTGTTCATTGTCTCAACGATTGGCTTTGCTGGATTGGCGGGATTTCTACAGTTTTTTCCAAATGCACTGGGCAAGAACGTTGCCACGGTCACTGGCTTGTTGTTCGCTGTCTTGTTGGTTCCCGGGTTTCGCAATCTTGTAGAGTACCATGCCGAACTATTATACGCCCGCCGACAGACAGGGCTGCGTGCGTTAAATCTTGGGCTTCTCGCCGGCGTTAAGGCAATTCTTTTGGCTACCATTTTTATCAGTGCGTCTGCCCAATCGGATTGGATTGGGAAGTTGAATTTGGTTTATGGCTTGATTTGGATTGCGTCTGTCGCGTTGACTTATTCTGCGCTGCGCATGCGCGCGGCATCGGCGCAAAAACGCTAACATTCAGATATTTGCGACGGCAATTAGTTCTTTGAGTTCGTTCACATCCGTATTCAAAAATGATTGAATGCCGATGGCGACTTTATGAGGTTCCATCGCTTTCAAGACGCGGATGAACTCATCGCGCGGCGGCATTGGTTCCAGCCAGAACATCCGGCAAAACTCTTTTTGATCAACTTTGTGTTTGCTTTGATTGCACACGATATCAGCATATTGGCCATAGATCATGCACTCGGAAAATCGGCGCGGCACTGCGACAGCGGCGACCCAATGTTTGCCGCTGATCGCTTCAATATGGGCGCACATCTCCAACGTTGTATCGCGACGCCAAGCGATCAATGTGCCAATGTAGTCATGACTGGGAATATCAGCTTTTTTTATCCCAAGGACATCGGCGGCATTATTGGCCCAGACCAATTGGTCATCACCTGCTTTATTTTTCGACAGTGCGTTATCGCGGCGGAATAGCCGCAGATCATCATTGTGCCAAACCGTATCGACATCAAAATCGCGGACGAATATTGTATCTGAATCGCAGTAGAAAAATGCATCTTCATCGCGGTGTTGTGCAATCGCAACACGGCGCAATTGCTGTGTATGCCAGCCGCGCAAAGGTGGTGTTTTCAACGAAAGCCAGACTCGCCTTCGGCCAAAGCTGAATGGGTCCGGATAGGCTCTGAGCCAAGATGGCAGCAATTCTCGTTCATCGACAACGCGGCGTTTTGGGCCTTCCAAGGCTTTGAACAATGCGACATCGGCAGATTCTACCAACAAGTAATGGCAAGTGTATCCAGTCACGTGGCGATCGATTGATTGGCAAAGTAAACGGCAACGCTCGAAATCGGGCGCATAACTTGCGGTCACAATTGCCGTCGAATGTGCAGCATTCATGGATGAAAGTCCGATGAATCTCCGGCCAAGGGCTGGCCACGTGCTGACGAAGACTTGTTCCAAGAACTGCGCATCACATTGTATAAAAACACCGGATTGCCAACAATGTAGCGATACCAAAGCCGCTTGGGCTCACGCAATAAGCGATAGGCCCACTCAATGCGCAATTCGCGTGCCCACTCGGGCGCCCGTGGAATGGTGCCGGTATGAATGTCCAAAAGTGCTCCGACGGCCATCGGCATTGTGCAATATTCCGGCCCAAGATTTTTGGCGATGAATTCTTCTTGGCGCGGAACACCCATGGCGACTAACAGCACGTCTGGTTGCATGTCTTTTAGGTGTTGTTTGATTTTCGGCAAGTCTTGCTCTCGGAAGAAACCATCGGAAACTATTTCGAAATCATGCCAAGGTGTTTCTCTTGAGAAGATTGCGCGCGCCGCTTCGATGACTTCAGGCCGAGCGCCTAGAAGCGCGACTTTCAAGGGTTTAATGCAATAGTTGAACAATGCGGGTACCAAATCCGTGCCGTTCAAATTGGCCTTGAATGGGCTGCCATGAAAAGATTTTGAAGCCAGATCAACGCCAATGCCATCGGCAAGCACAAGGAAGTCATTGAGCCTATTGGCAAAATTTAGATCGGCGTGGGCGACATTGGCATTGTGGGCATTCAGGAAAGTGACCGGCGTGTATTGCCGCGCTTCGATGCGTTTGACCAAAAGGCTTAAGCCTTCTTCAAAGCCCAAATTGGCGACCGAATAGCCAAGAATGCTGCGCCAAGGCGCAAGCGTACGCGTCAGATCCTGTTTCACCGGCACGCCCATTATGCGGCGTCCTGCAATCGAGCACTGGCAGCACTTTGCAAAGCCTTCAAGCCAAATCGTAGGGCTTCATCCATACCAGTGCGCTGAGCGTTGGAGAAGACTAACCCGCTTTCGTCTTTGAGCATTCCCGCCCGCACCATGGCAGCGACCTCGGCTAGTTTTGAGGCAAATACTGATGGCACATCGCAGACGAAACAATTGGCCGGCGTTATTGCGATGCCGCGCAACGATAGCGAGGTGGCTACGCTGGGCAGGCCCATTTCAAATGTCTCAATGGTTTTCAATTGCACACCGGTGCCGCCGCGTGCGATTAATGGAATGACTGCGCAAGAATTGATGAACTCTTTGGCATCGGGCACGCGGCCGAGAAATTCAATGTTTGCAGGTGCCAATGGCAAGCCAGCGGGCATTGATCCGGCAATGGCGACCTTAAAATCAGATGGAAGCAATGGCGCAACTTTTTGAATAAACCATTCCAGACCAACGCGATTTGGCTGCCATGTCCAAGTTCCAATCAGTCCGGCATCGTATTTTATTGTGCGCTTTTTCTTGCCATTGGAAGGATGGCTTGTCGTGGTCAACGGCAAAACAGCGGAGCGCGCGGCCGTGGCAACGCCAAGCGGAGCGCGGTCTTCTTCGGCGAGCGTGTAGACAAACTGAGCTTGGGATGCCAAATTTTTCTCGAGCGCTTCGAGGATGCGCGCATCGCGTTTGAACAGTGTGCGCTTGAGTGCGCTGTCGGCGCTCAGTGCATTTTCGAGTGATGATTTGAATTCAACATTGTGGGCAATCCACAACGCCGGCAAATCGTTGAAAATATTCGGAAAGGCACCGGGCAGTGAAACGCCATTGAGAACGTATGCATCGAAAGGGCCATGAGCATGGATTGCGGCGCGAATTGTTTGTTCGTCAATGATGCGCATTTTCACAGAAGAAATTGTATAACCGCCGGCGACGGCGGACGCGACCCAGCGCATTTTTTGCCAGGGATCAGCGCCTTCAGTGCGCACATCAACTTCACCGAGAACGATGGTTTTTTCCGGATTAGAGGCTTGTTTATTAGGCCAAGTGAACCCAAGCACGGTTACATCTGCACCCACCCGGGTTAGGCCATCGATTATCGCCTCATTGGCTATTTCATATCCTGTTGAGGGATGACCATGCGGCACCAAAGATGTGACAAAAAGTAATTTCATGTGGATTTCCTTTGCACCAACATTAGACAAATGGAATGAAACTTTGATTAAATTGGTTGCAGAAAGTCGGGGGTATTTGTCGATTTATGTTTAGATTTCCTGTGGTGTTAAGGATGCTGGCAGGGCGAAATCATTGGGGCAGAAATAAATTGTTAACCAAATTTTAGCGGGTCAGGCTGTCTAAAGGAACTTTATTGGTCGCGAGCTTTGGATCACTATGCCTTATCTTAACAATACGGTTTCTGTTGTCGCGCAATCGCCGCACTTGGCACATGCACGTGTGGACGTGGTGGTGACAATCCCAACCTATAAACGGCCTGAACATGTATTGATGACATTGAACTCTGTGATGGCGCAAAAAACCAATCGGAAATTTGCGATCATCTTGATCGAAAATGACGCGGAAGGCCTGCAAGGCGTTAACGCGACCAAGGCGCTGTTTGAGGCCGGACACATGACCGGTACATTGATCATTGCTCATGAACGGGGCAATTGTCATGCCTACAATGCAGGCTGGCATGTTGCACTTCAACTTTATCCCAATTTCAAGAATCTTCTTGTGATTGATGATGATGAAGTTGCTGATCCCAATTGGCTGGAGCGTATGTGCGCTGCCCGTGAAACTTACAAGGTGGATATTGTCGGCGGCCCGCAACTGCCGGTATTTGAACGCGCCGAACATGCGCCGCTTGCGAAGCATCCGGTATTTAACCCGCCCTATAAATCCAGTGGCCCTGTGGCCACGCTTTATTCTTCGGGCAACCTTATTGTCTCACGCGAATTTATTGATGCTATGCCGTTTCCATATTTTGATTTGAAATTTAATTTCGTTGGCGGCGGAGATGCTGATTTGATGAACCGCGCGGTGCAAAAGGGTTTCAAACTGGCTTGGTGCCACGAAGCGCCCGTGCACGAAACTGTCCCGGTTCGGCGTACAGAGGCGGATTGGATTAGGGCGCGCGCTTTGCGCAATGGCGCGATTTCAACCTTTGTTGAAAAGCGTATGCGCAAGGATCAAATGTTTGGCGGCGTGATTACATTTATGCGCAGTCTGGCTTTGTTGTTGGTATCGCCAATACGAGCACTGCTGTGGACCATAGCATCTGGCTCGCCGCGCACGGGCATGTATCAAATTTATATTGGTTTTGGCCGCGTGTTGGGCGAATTTGGATATTCCAATGAACAATATCGCAACGCAGAGAAGAACTGACGGCACGATCACCTTTGAACTTCTGGCGCGCCTGCAAACGGTGATCGCCACGATCATTCTTGCCCTGCTGCTTATCACATTCAAACCCTATGCCAATATTGAAGGCGCTGGCCAGACTTTGGAGGGCGGCGATGTCATCAACCAATTGGGTTTTGGTCTGATTGGTTTGGTGTCCGTTTCTGCTATGCTGCTTATGGTCAACGCAGAAGTGCTCAAGCAACTTATCAGTCCTTGGTGGTTGTTGTTGTTGGCGTTCGCACTGATTTCGGTCACAACATCTTATTTGCCGCCTGTCGCTTTTCGCGGGCTTCTCTTTACCTTGATGGCGATGTTTGGTGTCTTGGCAGTGTTAACGTTGCCCTCGGGGGCCGATGGATTTCAGCGGGTTTTGGTGATCGTGGCGCTTCTGGTGTTGGCGCTTTGCTATGTTGGCCTCATCCTTTACCCAGACCTTGCCAAACACACGACCTTTTCGCGCGAGCCGGAACACAATGGCTTATGGCGCGGACTTTACACGCACAAAAACATTGCCGGACCGGTTATGGCAGTCATCACGTTTTTTGGCATCTATATAACACGGCGCGGCAATTGGCTGATTGGATTGGGTATATTTGCACTTGGGCTCTTGTTTGTTGCCAATACGGGATCTAAAACGACGGCGGGATTGGTCCCGCTGGTTATGTTGTTGGTGACGGTACCGGGCATATTTGGCGTGCGCAAACTTGCTGCCGCGGTAGTTTTTCTAACCATCACCCTTACAATTCTGGCAACAATTGGCACTGAACTATTTCCGTTTCTTAAAGAGTTTCGCCAAACCTTTGCTCCGAATTTGACCTATACGGGCCGCACAGAGATTTGGAAATTTGGACTGCAAAATCTTATGGAGCATCCACTGTTGGGTTTTGGTTTTGAAAGCTTTTGGCTTTCGCCATTTGTAAAAGCTCAAGAAGTTGGCTTCGAAGCGACATGGGATGTGCGCGGTATTATTCACGGCCACAATGGCTATCTAGACATCGCTATAAACATGGGCATTCCAGCGTTTTTGATTGCCGTCATGGCCATGATTATTGAACCCGTGCGCAACTATGCGCGCTGCATCAATACTCGCGAAAATGTGTTGATGGCGGATTTGTTTATGATGATCTTTACATTTACGGCGCTGAACGCCTGTCTTGAAAGCTTTTTCTTCCGTCGCGCGGACCCTGTTTGGCTGATGTTTGTGTTAGCAGTTTTCGGATTACGCTTGACGGCGCGCTTTGTTGTGCCGTCAAAGAGTGCATAATCAAAGAGGCGATCAAATTATGTCTAAAACAGTTGTGTTGGCCGGTTGCGGTAATATGGGCTTTGCGATGCTGGCGGGCTGGCTGGGCGGTGGGGTGCTTGCTCCAACAAATGTTTATGCGGTCGAGCCGAACGCGGACTTGCGCAACCGCGCAGCGGGTCTGGGTGTGCATGTTGCAAGCGATGCGTCAGAGTTGCCGAATGGCTTTACCCCTACGCTCGTCGTGATCGCTGTGAAGCCGCAGGTTATGGCGGCAGTATTGCCTGCGTATGCCGCCATGGCGGCACAAGGTACAGCATTTTTGAGTGTCGCTGCTGGCGTTGGCATGAAAGCCTATGAAGCCGCGCTCGGCACTAAAACTGAAATCGTGCGCTGTATGCCAAACACGCCCGCTGCGATCGGCAAAGGCATGTTGGTCTATTTCAACAATCAGAACGTGGGCGTACAAACAGAGGCATTTGTTTGTTCTTTGCTTGCTTGTTCTGGCCTTGTTGCCAAAATTGACCAAGAGAAATTGATGGACGCGGTCACCGCGGTTTCTGGCTCTGGTCCTGCTTATGTTTTTCATTTCATCGAGTGTTTGACCGAAGCGGGCATTGCCGCGGGCTTACCGGCAGATATCGCTGGTCAACTGGCCATGCAAACCATTATGGGCGCTGGCGCATTGGCCGCGGAAAGTGCCGATAGCCCCAGCCAACTGCGCATCAATGTCACCAGTCCAAACGGCACGACGCAAGCAGCGTTGAACGTCCTAATGGGCGATAATGCGTTGCAGACTTTGGTGACAAAAGCAGTGGAAGCCGCGCGTTTGCGTTCCATAGAACTTGGCGCATAAGTGACGCTTTTTTGGGCAATAAGCGCCCTTTCCAAAGTGCGCGTAATGCGGCTACTCTCTCGTCATGCTGCATGTGTCACCCCATGATTTGATCCGCCATCAACGCGCCTCTGGACGCGGCGAATGCTTTGCGAAATTGCGCGATGGCAAGACCGTGATTGACCGGCTATGGCAGCAGGGATGTTCAAAGCTGCGCTTGCCAAAAGCGGCCAATGGCGATTTTGAAGTGGTGATGATCAACTCATCCGGCGGGTTAACCGGCGGCGATCGGCTTGACTGGGCGTTCACCGCTGCGGATGATTGTACCATGACTGTGACGACACAAGCATGCGAGAAAATCTACGCTTCGCTTGGTGGTCCGGCAGAGGTGCACACGGAAATTTCCGTCGGCGCGAATGGCCATATTAATTGGTTGCCGCAAGAAACTATAGTATTCAACGAAGCGCAGCTATCGCGTAGATTAGAGGTAAACCTAGCCGATACTTCGACGGCGCTACTTGTTGAACCGGTACTGCTTGGCCGGTTGGCAATGGACGAAGTATTGATGACAGGCGAGCTACGTGATCAGTGGAACATTCGACAAAATGGCAAGCTCATTCATGCTGAGCGTTTTGCGTTGGGCCCCGATGTGGCCAACCTTCGCCCGCAACGCGCGGTGCTGGATGGCGCCCATGCCTATGCGACCGTGCTGATGATTGATCCGCTGGCTGAGCAGTTCTTAGACAAAGCCCGCGCCATCATCGGTCCCCTTGGCAGCGCATCGTTTTGGAATGGCAGGCTTCTTGCCAGACTGATCGATGAAGACGGCTATCACTTGCGCAGGCGGTTGATACCGCTCGTTTCACTGCTGAACAAACAGGCAGCGCTGCCTAAATGTTGGTCACTATAGGAATTCCATATGCATCTGACACCCCGTGAAAAAGACAAACTGCTGATTTCAATGGCCGCGATGGTGGCGCGGCGACGCTTAGAGCGCGGCGTGAAGCTCAACCATCCTGAGGCCATCGCGCTGATCTCCGATTTCGTCGTCGAAGGCGCGCGCG
>JBGTAU010000017.1:0-5214 GCA_041749675.1 Rhizobiaceae bacterium
TGCCTTCGCCGCGCCGATGACAGCTAGCAGCGCCATGATGATCAACACCATTTTGCGAAATGTGCCTTGATCGGCGCTCTTGAAACTACGCGCACCAAGCCACACGCCAGCAAAGAGGCACGGCGCGAACAGAGCTGCCAACCAAAATGTGTCTTTGCCCACAAGATCAAAACGAGCAAGGTTGATCAATCCAATTGCGTCGGTGATCAAGAAAAACGCGATCAGTGATGCACGGCCAGCGATGTTGCCGGCAGGCGATGAAAAATAGAACAAGACCACCGGCGGCCCGCCAATGCCGAATGCGCCGTTAGCAAGACCTGAGGCCGCGCCAACTGCGGTCGATAGGATTGGCCCCGGCATCGATTTCATCGCGTAGCCCAGCCACATCAACGCTACGGCAATCAGCACGAAAGCGCTCAATGCAAGTTGCATCATATTCTCGTCTAATGACGCCAGCGCCCACACGCCGAATGGTGTTGCAATGAGACAGCCAATGGCCAGCGGCAGCAAGGAGCGCCAGTGAATGTCTTTCCAGATCGACGGCAAAAGGTGAACACTCGCCGCCAGTTCGAGCAGGAAAATGACCGGCACTATCTTTGCCGTTGGATAGACCAGCGACAGTGCCGTCACTGACAGCAGCGAAAAACCAAAGCCCGAATAACCGCGCACAATGGCGGCAAGGAAGATGGCGATGAGTGCGAAGGGGAGGGTAAGTTCCATATGTTGGTGTTTAGTCGCACTCCGTGCCAGCGGCAATGACCATTGGAGAAATTCCTTAGTACCAGTATCACTTCAATAACACCCTTGCTGACTCGCCTTGCAACATGCTTTAGGCTTAGCTATGCGCTTTGGAACTTCATTTTTGGACGAAATACGCGACCGCGTGCCAATCTCAACGATTGTCGGGCGCAAGGTTACGTTTGATCGCAAAAAATCCAACCAAGGGCGTGGCGATTTTTGGGGCTGCTGCCCGTTCCATGGCGAAAAGTCGCCGTCGTTTCACTGCGAGGACCGCAAGGGTCGTTACCATTGTTTTGGCTGCGGGGTTTCAGGTGATCATTTTCGGTTTTTGACAGAGCAAGAAGGCTTGTCGTTTCCTGAAGCGGTGGAACTCGTCGCTGGCATGGCAGGCGTTCCAATGCCCGCGCGTGATCCGGAAATGGAAAAGCGCGAAAAAGAACAGGCCTCATTGTTTGATGTCATGGAATTGGCCGTCAAATATTTTGAGGAACAGCTGCAAGCGGGACAGGGCGCAAAGGCCCGTGGTTACTTGCGCGAGCGCGGGTTGTCTGCCGCCACCCAGCAACAGTTTCGTCTCGGCTATGCCAGCGAAAGCCGCAATGCGCTGAAGGAATATTTGGCAGGCAAAGGCATTGCCAAAGATCAAATCGAAGCCTGCGGCCTTGTGGTGTTTGGTGATGATATTCCGGTTTCCTATGATCGGTTTCGCGACCGTATTATGTTTCCCATCCCAGACTCGAAAGGCCGCACGATTGCGTTTGGTGGTCGTGCGATGGCCAAGGAAGCGCCAGCGAAATATTTGAACTCACCGGATACGGAGCTGTTCCATAAAGGCCAAGTGCTTTTCAACTTCCTCAAGGCTCGCAAACCAGCGCAAGACAAAGGTACTGTTATCGCCGTTGAAGGCTATATGGATGTTATCGCTTTGGCGCAGGCTGGTTTTGCTCACGCGGTCGCACCGCTCGGCACCGCGCTCACCGAGCGGCAGGCGGAACTGCTCTGGAAAATGGCGTCAGAGCCAATCCTCTGTTTCGATGGCGATCAGGCGGGAACCAAAGCGGCATGGCGTGCGGCTGATCTTATTTTGCCAATGCTGAAGCCCGGTAAAACCATGCGCTTTGCGTTGTTGCCCGATGGCAAAGATCCAGATGACTTGGTCAAGGCATCCGGCCCCGAGGCGTTCCAAGCCGTTCTCAGTGAAGCGCGTCCGCTGATTGATCTGATATGGATGCGCGAAACCACGGGCGTGGTTTTTGACTCGCCAGAGCGCCGCGCCGAACTTGAACAGCGCTTGCGCGAAATTACCACGCGCATTGCGGATGAAAGTGTGCGCCGTCATTACCAACAAGATATCCGCGAGCGCCTGTCATCGTATTTTGGCTCGAACACACGCAAGCAAAATCAGGATGGGTCAAACCGCAATTACCAGCCGCGCAGCGAGCGTAGCAAAGCGCAAGGGCGCATGGCCGTTTCCGATAGTCTGGCGCGTTCGGCACTCGTGCGTGGCAGCACGGCGCAGCCTTCATTACGGGAAGCGGCAATTTTAGTTGCGGTTATCAATCATCCCATTTTGGCGGAAGAAGAGTTTCAGTCGTTCTCCAGTCTTGATCTCTTAAACACCGAACTAAAAGCCCTGCACAATGCGATTTTGGACTGTTTGGCTGACCACGCAGCGCCTGATCGCGCGCATGTTTTGGCGCGCCTTGAAAGCGTTAATCAAGTCCCTATCTTGGAAAATGTCGAGGCGATGGTGCGCCGCGCGCGCATGTGGGTTTCAACGGGCGAAGCGGCAATAGACGATGCCCGCGAAGCTTTTCGCCAGCTGTTGGACTTGCACCATCTTTCGAGCACACTACATAAAGAGCTGAAGTTGGCCGAAATTGCTTTGGCAACGGATGCAACGGAAGAAAATTACGCTCGGATGATTGATGTTCAAAATCAGATGCGCAATGCGCAATCTATGGAGGCATTGATCGAGGGTTTTGGTGTTTCATCGGGTCGTGGAGCCGCTAATCGGTAGAATTGATTCGCTTTTTTGCCCGAATCATGAAAACCGACTTGACTGTCACGCATATTCACGGAATCAGACAGCGCGAAAGAGACTATCTCAGTAACCTGATCGGATTTGGGTTCAAATGAGTGCAAGTGAAGGATTTTCGCGGGCACTGCCGATAATGGCATCGCAATTTGGCAGGGTTAATCGCACATTAACGCAAAACAGGATAATTCGCAGCACTCACCACTTTCCAGAACACCTTCTGGTTCGATGGTTTTCGCGCGTAGTCCTTTGACGGAGACAATACAGCATGGTCGATAAAAAGAAAGACAAAGAAGAAGTCGAAACCGAGCGCGAAACATCGCCGGACGGACCGCTTCTCGACCTTTCAGTTGATGCTGTCAAGAAAATGATCAAGGCCGCCAAGAAGCGTGGCTATATCACCATGGATGAACTGAACTCGGTTCTGCCAGCGGACGATACTGATCCTGATAAAATCGAAGATACGCTCGCTATGCTGTCCGAAATGGGCATCAATGTTGTCGAAGAAGAAGACAATACCGACGAGGACAAGGAAGAAGCTGCCGAAGATGAAGTAGACGCCAACGAATTGGCCGAAACCAACGGCACGGCCATTGTCGCCGCCACCACCAAGAAAGAACCAACGGATCGCACAGACGATCCGGTGCGCATGTATTTGCGCGAAATGGGTTCGGTCGAGCTGTTGTCGCGCGAAGGTGAAATCGCGATTGCCAAGCGCATTGAAGCTGGCCGCGAAACCATGATTGCCGGGCTGTGCGAAAGCCCGCTGACATTCCAAGCGATTATCATTTGGCGCGAAGAGTTGAATGAAGGCCGCACGCTGCTGCGTGAAATCATTGATCTGGAAACCACATTCGCCGGACCAGAAGCCAAGGCTGCGCCGCAAGTTGAGCGCCCTGCAGAAATCGTTGCGCAAAAGATTGACGAGCGTCAGCGCCGCATGCGCGCGCAAGACGAAGACGACATCACCAATGTTGGCGGCCAAGGCCCGCATCCTGAAGAGGAAGAAGAGGAAGAGGACGAAGTCAACCTCTCGCTCGCTGCTATGGAAGCCGAGCTGCGCCCGGCTGTAATGGCAACGCTTGATCTGATTGCCGATACTTACAAAAAGCTGCGCAAGCTGCAGGACCAGCAGGTCGAAAACCGCATGGCCGCCGTTGGCACATTGTCAACCAGCCAAGAGCGTCGCTACAAGCAATTAAAAGATGAGTTGATCACCGCAGTGAAGTCGCTGTCGCTGAACAACAACCGCATCGAGTCCCTTGTTCTCCAGCTTTACGATATCAACAAGCGTCTCGTGCAAAACGAAGGTAAGTTGTTGCGTCTGGCGGAAAGCTATGGCGTCAAGCGCGAAGAGTTCCTAAAGGTTTACACCGGCTCGGAACTTGACCCGAACTGGATTGCATCGATTGCCAATCTGACCGGTCGCGGCTGGAAAGAATTCACCAAGTCGGAAAAAGAAAACATCCGGATGTTGCGCTCCGACATTCAGATCATCGCGCAGGAAACCGCTATTCCGGTCGTCGAATTCCGCAAGATCGTCAACCAAGTTCAGAAAGGCGAGCGGGAAGCTGCGATTGCCAAGAAGGAAATGGTCGAGGCCAATTTGCGTCTCGTGATTTCCATCGCCAAGAAATACACCAACCGCGGTCTGCAGTTCCTTGATCTTATTCAAGAGGGCAATATCGGCCTGATGAAGGCGGTTGATAAGTTTGAATATCGCCGTGGCTATAAGTTCTCTACCTATGCGACATGGTGGATTCGCCAAGCGATCACTCGTTCGATTGCCGATCAGGCGCGCACTATCCGCATTCCGGTGCACATGATTGAAACGATCAACAAGATCGTGCGCACCAGCCGCCAGATGCTGCACGAAATCGGCCGCGAGCCGACGCCGGAAGAGCTGGCTGAAAAGCTCGCCATGCCGCTCGAAAAAGTGCGCAAAGTTTTGAAAATTGCCAAAGAGCCAATCTCGCTCGAAACCCCAGTGGGCGACGAAGAAGATTCGCATCTTGGCGATTTCATCGAAGATAAAAATGCGCTGCTGCCCATCGATGCCGCCATCCAAGCGAACTTACGCGAAACCACGACCCGCGTCCTCGCCTCGCTCACGCCGCGCGAAGAGCGCGTGCTGCGGATGCGGTTCGGAATCGGCATGAACACCGACCACACGCTGGAAGAAGTCGGCCAGCAGTTCTCGGTTACGCGTGAACGTATTCGCCAAATCGAGGCGAAGGCGCTGCGAAAGCTCAAGCATCCGAGTCGCAGCCGGAAGCTCAGGAGCTTCCTCGACAACTGACGCGAAGCTTGATCGCCCCCGACCAAAATCGGGGGCGAAGTCTTCTGGAACGGCTGCAGCGGCATCGTGATGCGCGGATGGTACACTGCGTGGGCCGACATGTAACTTCATCTCGACTCCGGGCGAATCCCTAACA
>JBGTAU010000018.1:0-13283 GCA_041749675.1 Rhizobiaceae bacterium
AAAGCCATAAAAATTTAACCTAAAAATTTAAGCCGATGCGAATGTCCGTGGCGTAGTTTCCAAAACAACAAGGCCAGAACGGCCAAAGGGAAGACCGGAAAACCGGCTCTCAAGAGTTACAGGGAAGCTACACATGAACCATGCACTCAAGCCCGTTTGGGCAGGCACGCATATGCGGCTCGATCCGTTCCGACTGCCGCAGATTGTCAGCTACGCAGCACGCGATGACAGCGGCGATGTGGCCATGACAATTGATACACGCGGTGTGGTCATCAAACGTAAATTGCCAAATAGTGGCCTGCCGTTCACCATCGCTTTGCCATCCAAGGCCTTTCAAGGCGTTGCCGCGCGTGCGCTTGAGGACGAAACCGGCGCTGTCACTGTGACGCTGGAGTTGCTGCACAATGATCCGCTGTTGTCAGTTCCATTGCTGGTCGCTGACCATTTCGATGACATCGCCGCGGATTGGCGCACATGGTCTGAACGTTTGGCTTTGCCAATGTTGCTGGTGGAATCCGATGGTGTTGCCCGTCCGCTGGACGCTTCGATCGGCAAAGTAAAAGCCGACCCAGACCAATCCAAACGCCGCCGTCTCGGCTACGCCAGCAAACGCCCACGTTTCTTGATGCGACGTAAGGCCGGCGATTTTGGTGTGCGGTTGGTGGTGTCAGGTGTTGAGATTATTGCTCGGACTTGAGTTCTAAATTATTGGTGAATTGGCAAGCGTAAGTCATTGAATATCCTGGAATGCGGCGAGATGATTGATCCGCAACGCGTTGAATAGTTTGATCCAAACGATGCTATATCAATGGCCTTAAACTGATCCAAAGCCCGCCACCAATCAGACCCAAGAATATCAACAGCCCAACCATCGAGTTCGACTTAAACAGCGCCAAGCATTGGTCAGGATTATCAATGTCCAGACTTTGCGTTTGACGATACATGTGTGCTCCGGCCGCGAGCAATCCAGCAAGTGCGGGCATTGGTACTTCGGCGGTGGCGAAGGCGCCGGTCATGAATAGGAGCGCGAGGCCGTAAAGCCAAGTGATTGCCTTCTTGGTGTGCTTGCCGAACAGCCGCGCGGTGGAGCGCACGCCGACCAGCGCGTCGTCTTCCTTGTCCTGATGCGCATAAATCGTGTCGTACCCAATGACCCAGAATATTGTGCCGATGTAGAGTAGGATTGCGGGCACATCGAGGCCGCCTTTATCTGCCGCCCAACCCATCAATGCGCCCCACGAGAAGGCCAAACCAAGCACGGCTTGCGGCCAAGATGTAATGCGCTTCATAAATGGGTAGATAGCGACAATGGCGAGCGATGAGATGCCAAGGATGATTGTGAAACGGTTAAAGGTCAGCAGAACCAGCAATCCGATCAACGTTTGTACTGCCAAAAATATGAATGCTTGTTTGCGCGAAACTTGGCCTGATGGCAAAGGCCTAGAGCGTGTGCGCTCGACCTGTGCGTCGATCTTGGTATCGATCAAATCATTCCACGTACAGCCTGCGCCACGCATGGCGATTGCGCCGATGGTGAACAGCACAAGATGAAGTGGATTTGGTAAAACGCTGCTGAGCGTATCACCCGCCTTGGCTTGTTCGCTTGCCACCAACGCCGCTGACCAAAGGCATGGCCACAGCAAAAGCTGCCAGCCAATCGGGCGATCCCACCGTGCGAGTTGCGCATACGGCCAAGCACTTCTCGGCAATTGGCGGTAAACCCAATGGTTGGAAGGCGCGTCAGCCACGCGGCCTTGGGTCTCGTTTGATTGAATATTGTTCATGAATAAACGGATATAGGTTGATAGCCGCCCGTCAAGTCTTGACCTTGCCGTGCGACATTCTTATCCGAAGAGAAATTGCGCACGAAGGGTCCAATTCGCATCAAAAGTGGTGTGCTGTCTTCTCCCCATTTTTTCTATGGGGAGAAGATGCCGACAGGCAGATGAGGGGCGATAGACCGTGGCGTCTGCTGTTTAACCCCCCTCATCCGGCGCTTCGCGCCACCTTCTCCCCGAAAAAGTATCGGGGAGAAGAGGCAACCACGCCTGTTGACGTCTCGTGATTGTTCGTTGAAGTTGAATTTAAGGAGAGCGGCATTGAACATTTTATTGATCGGGTCCGGCGGGCGCGAACATGCGCTGGCTTGGAAGTTGGCGCAGTCGCCGTTGCTGGAAACGCTTTATGCGGCGCCGGGTAATCCAGGCATTGCCGATCATGCGCAGCTGGTTGGGCTAGATGTTAACTGTCACGACGAGGTCGTGGCGTTTTGCCAAGAGATGCAGATTGATCTTGTGGTGGTCGGACCCGAAGGTCCATTGGTGGCTGGCATCTCCGATGCGTTGATTGCCGCCGATATCCGAGTGTTTGGCCCTACTGCCGCTGCCGCTCAGCTGGAAGGATCAAAAGGCTTCACCAAAGACCTATGCGCCGAGTTTAATATCCCTACTGCTGCCTACGGGCGCTTTAACAATGCGCCCAAAGCCAAGGCCTATGTACGCCAAGTCGGTGCGCCGATTGTCATCAAGGCGGATGGCATTGCCGCGGGCAAAGGCGTTGTGGTTGCGATGGACTTGCAACAGGCATTAGACGCCGTTGACGCCTGCTTTGAGGGCGCGTTTGGCGCTGCGGGCGGTGAAGTTGTGGTTGAAGAATTTATGGAGGGCGAGGAAGCCTCATTCTTCTGTTTGTGTGATGGTAAAACTGCGCTGCCGTTTGGCACGGCGCAAGATCACAAACGCGTCGGCGATGGCGACACAGGTCCCAATACTGGTGGCATGGGCGCTTACTCGCCTGCGTCCATAGTGACGCCTGCGTTGCACGCGAAAATCATGCAAACTATTATCGAACCAACTATGCATGGCATGGCCGCGCGCGGTATGCCTTTCACCGGCGTGTTTTTTGCAGGATTGATGCTGACCAGCGACGGACCGAAACTTATTGAATACAACACGCGCTTTGGTGATCCTGAGTGTCAAGTTCTGATGACGCGGTTAAAATCCGATTTGCTGCCGATCTTGCTCGCGGCCGCTGATGGCAGACTGCATGAAGTCAAAATCGCTTGGTCCAAGGATGTGGCGCTCACCGTTGTGATGGCGGCAGAGGGGTATCCAGATAGGCCGAAAACGGGATCAGTCATTCGCGGGCTTGGGGCCGCAGAACTCCATGGCGATGTCAAAGTATTTCACGCCGGCACCGCATTGCACAGTGCTGAACTGGTGGCGGCCGGCGGGCGGGTGTTGAACGTAACGGCAACGGGTGCAAGCGTGCGTCAAGCGCAGGAAAAAGCCTACAATGCGCTGGATGAAATTGATTGGCCGGAAGGCTTTTACCGAACTGATATTGGCTGGCGGGAAATTGAGCGCGAGGGTTAGTCGCGATCTCGCGGGTTATAATTATACGCAATAGATGCCGTTGTAATCCGGTCAACGCCATAAGGCGGTATGGTGTGCAATTGTGGCTGTGGCTTTAACGTATCTGCACTTGCCACGAGCTGTTCGACCACTTGCCGAGGGCCATGTGACGCGGGCAATAATTTGCGCAGAGCCGCCATCAAATATTTCGAGAAATCTTTGCTCGACTTCGGGTCTTTGACATCCACCAGTTTGTCCATTGGCCAAGCTTTATGTAATTCGGCTACGCTCATATCGGATATGTTTACATCAATGTCATTGCCAGCACCGTCGATGCGGTAGGGGCAGGCGCGTTTGTTGCAATTGACTTGGCTGGCAAATTGCCAAAGCGCATAATTGTCCCAATTTCCTTTGGGAAAGTGTTCGCCAATTTCTGGCTTATAGCGGGCATACCAGAGCGGCAATCGTGAAAGCAGAGGGTATTCATCGCGATTAAGACCGATGTGTTTTGCCACTGAGCCGTTGACATATAAAACAGGGTATCGGTTGAGGCGGCGCTTGATGTGACGGGCGAATTCCTCGGCGTCTTGCAAGGACATGAACTGTGGATCAATATCTTCAATGTCTATTGCGATCAGTTCATCTGGTTGTGGGTCGGCAAAGTCGATGAGATGATTGGCTTGGTCAATTGGATTGCCCGCTCGTCCAAGATGATAAGCCCCCCATTTCATACCGAGCGCTTTGGCCAGTGCTTTGCGGGTGTGATACAGTTGCTTGGAGACTGCGTAGACCTTCCAAGTCTTTTTGCAAAGTTCGGTTTCCGTTGCATTCTTGGCTGTTTTGCAGCCGTAAACCGGCGGCAAGCCGTCGGAACCTTTGTGAATGAAACCTGCGATGCGTTTGTTGGTGGCTATTTTCACGAGGTCGATCTCGTTATTCTCATAGGCATCGAGTATCAGAGCGCGATGTTGTGCGAGCCAAGGTCGTTGAAAAGTGGTTTCAGCCCACGCTGTTTGCGCCACGAAACTCATCGATAGTGCTGCCACGCAGCCAAGCGCTTGTCGCCAATATTTGAAACTTCTCATCACGCGCACTCGAACCAACAATCTTAAGATCATCGTTGATCGTGGTTAATGGGCAGTAAATGCAGAAATTGGGGTCATCTAATCGGAAAATCTTGACGTAAACGTCAAAAGAAGATAGCCAAAGATCAGGTTGGAGAACAGCGTATGTATAAAGCCCCCGTCGCCGATATTGCCCATTCCGTCTTGCATGTCGCAGACATGGCCGAGCGTTTGAAGTCCGGAACATTTGGTGATTTTTCTGTTGATTTGTTGCAAGCGATTTTGGAAGAAGCCGGCCGTTTGGCGGGCGATGAAATCGAACCCATGGCGGTGGCAGCCGAGAAAACGGGGGCGAAATTTGCCGATGGTAAGGTGACAATGCCGGCAGGGTGGCGGCACGGCTACAAAGCTTTTTGCGATGGCGGCTGGATGTCTATTTCGAGCGTCGAAGAGTTTGGCGGGCAGGGGCTGCCACTCACTGTTTCTATGGCGGCGCTGGAAATTTGGAATTCATGCTCAGTGGCGTTTGGGCTTTGTCCCACATTAACTACGGGTGCCATTGAGGCCATTGAAACACACGCATCTCACGAATTAAAGTCACGCTATTTGCCCAAGATGATTTCTGGGGAATGGACGGGCACGATGAACCTGACGGAGCCACAGGCGGGCACTGATTTGGGTGCGCTGCGCACGCGGGCTGAGCGCCAACTGGATGGCACCTATAGGATTTTTGGCCAGAAAATATTCATCACCTTTGGTGAACATGATTTGACGGACAACATTGTTCACTTGGTGTTGGCGCGCCTTTCTGATGCGCCAGCGGGCACGAAAGGGATCTCCTTATTTATCGTACCAAAGTTTATTCCCGACGCGCATGGCAATCCGGAAAAACGCAATGATGCCTACTGCGTTTCCATTGAACACAAACTTGGCATTCACGCTTCGCCAACTTGCATCATGGTCTATGGCGATGGCAAATCGCCGGATGTCGACGCGGGTGCGGTCGGCTGGCTCGTGGGTGAAGAAAATCGTGGTCTGGCCTGTATGTTCACGATGATGAACAATGCGCGCTTGGCAGTAGGTATGCAAGGTGTTGCGATCGCTCAAGGCGCTACACAAAAGGCAATCGCATTTGCAAAAGATCGCCGTCAAGGTCGCTCTGTGGGTTCGACTGATAGTGCGATGAGCCCGATTATTGAGCATCCTGATGTCAAGCGTATGCTCATGACCATGAAAGCGTTGACGCAAGCTTCACGTGCTATTTGTTACTCGTGCGCGATGGCGGTTGATAATAGTAAAATGGCAGAAAATGCGGCTTACTGGGCCGATCGCGGCGCATTCCTGACGCCGCTGGCTAAGTCGTTTGCCACAGACATCGCCATGGAAGTTGCCTCGCTTGGTGTGCAAGTGCATGGCGGCATGGGCTTTATCGAAGAAACCGGTGCGGCGCGTTTCTTGCGCGATGCACGGATATTGCCAATCTACGAAGGCACAAATGGTGTGCAAGCCGTTGATCTAATTATGCGAAAATTGCCGCTTGGCAAAGGTTCGCACGTTCAAGATTATATTGGCGAATTGCGCGGCGTGGCAGATGCCGTGCGTCAATCCAATCTGCCAGGATTTGGCACGACAGCCGCACGCATTGATGCAGCGCTCGATGATGCACTTTCTGCCACTTCCTATTTGCAAGATGAGATTGCCGCAGGACGGGCTGATAATGCACTGGCCGGCGCGACGCCCTACCAACGTTTGCTGTCTTTGGCGGCGGGCGGCGCTTATTTAGCGAAAGGCGCTTTAGCGGGCGGCGATGCGGCTCGCATTGGGCTCTGCCGTTTCTATGCAGAAAATATCATCGCAGAAACTGCTGCGCTCAACGACCGAGTATTGGAAGGCGCTGATAGCCTGTTGCAAAGCGCTGATCTTGTTTTGAATTGATGGGACATTTGATGACTGACCACATTCTGGTTTCGCGGGAGGGCGCTGTATCGATCATCCGCATGAATCGCCCAGAAAAGAAAAACGCTATTACGCGGGCAATGTACGCCACTATGACCGAGGCGCTGACCAGCGGCGAGGCGGATGATGGTGTAAAATGCCATGTCATTTTGGGAACGCCCGGTGCATTTTCTTCTGGCAATGATATGCAAGACTTCTTGGCCTTTGCGACCAGCGGCGCAACTGAGTTGACAGAAGTGTGGGGCTTTCTCCAAGCCATGGCGACTGTTAAAAAACCATTTGTTTCTGGCGTTGACGGTTTGGCGATTGGTATTGGCACGACGATCAATCTGCATTGCGATCTGACACTGGCAACGCCGCGCTCGCAGTTTCGTACACCCTTTGTTGATCTGGCGTTGGTGCCAGAGGCTGGTTCCAGCTTGCTTTTACCTGCAGTCGCGGGTCATCAGCGGGCCTTTGCTATGCTGGTACTCGGCGAGGCGTTTACTGCTGAGCAAGCCAAGGATGCTGGGCTAATTTGGGATATCGTCAGTGAAGACGAACTAGACGCCAAAACCATTGCACTTGCACAGCGTCTCGCGACACGTGCGCCGGAAGCAGTGAAACTATCCAAGGCTTTGATGAAAGATCAAACCGGTGTTGTGTTGAATCGCATTCAAGAAGAAGCCATACTGTTCGGCAAGCGGCTGCACTCAGCCGAAGCGCGCGATGCCTTTATGGCGTTCATGATGCGAAAAAAATAGCTATCAAGGATAGAGCCGCGTCTTCGTCCAGCCATCGCCATTGCGTACAAATTTCACGCGGTCATGAAGCCGAAATGCACCGTCGTGCCAGAACTCGATTTCGACAGGCTTGATGCGAAAGCCAGACCAGTGCGGTGGCCGCGGTATGTCGCCGATTGGATGCTTCGCGGTCACGACAGCAACTGCTTTTTCAAGAGCAAACCGGCTTTCCAGCGGTCGGGATTGTTTGGAGGCCCAAGCACCGATGCGGCTGCCCCGGGCGCGGGAGGCGTAGTATTCATCGGCCTCGGCGTCGCTGACGATTTCAACATCGCCGCGAATGCGCACTTGGCGGCGTAGCGTTTTCCAATGAAAGCCCATTGCCGCCTTCATTGAGCTGAGTATTTCTGTGCCCTTGGCACTTTCAAAATTTGTGTAGAAAACGAACCCACGCTCGTCATAACCTTTGAGCAAGACCATGCGCACATTGGGCATGCCGCTGGTGTCAACCGTGGCCAATGCCAAGGCGTTGGGATCAATGAGTTCGGACTTGGTCGCGTCTGCCAGCCATTCGCCAAACAGCGATATCGGCGTTTCGGTGAGTGTGAAGTCACTCTTCTTTAACTCTAATTCTGTCATGATTGTTTCCAATAGGTTTAGCCTTGGTCAGCACTATCTGGAGAAATAGTCCTTTGCGCCGAATTTACCAGCACATTTGCTTCGCGTCGTTGGTGATGGTGATGTTTAGCGCTTGTGGTTCCAATGGCGGTCTATCTAAAATGAATGTGGATGATACCATTTTAACTGGTGCTCTGCCTGAAAAGACTGAGCAAAACCCGACACAAATTTCAGATGCAAGCATTATTCAGAATGCGGTTTCGGCCGTAGATCTGTCCACCTCGCAAGTTGCGCCCCTCAATTGGGCGAACCAAGCAACTGGTAGCACCGGTACGATCACTGATATTCGCGAATCAAAAGGTGATGGGATACTGTGTCGTGACTTCAAAACCAGCCGTGAAAGTTTTGAAGGCGTGGCCATGTATACAGGCTCTACATGCTTGAACACCGAAAAGCAGTGGTTTGTGCGCAAATTTGTGGCGCTTTAGTCTATTGATAGCTTCAACCCTTTAATTAGACAAACAAACATCGCATATAGGGGTCAACTGCGCTGTGCGTTGCAAAACGAGGGCGCTTCACAAGATATGAGGGCATTTGATGCGCGATCCATATACGGTGCTCGGCGTCCCCAAAGGTGCGAGTGAAACTGAAGTCAAGTCTGCTTACCGTAAGTTAGCGAAAAAGCACCATCCGGACCAAAATCCGAACGATCCAAAAGCCAAAGAACGATTCTCAGAAGCCAATCAGGCTTATGAAATATTGGGCGATGCAAAAAAAAGACGCCAGTTTGACGCTGGCGAAATTGATGGCGACGGCAAGCCTAAATTCACCGGCTTTCCAGGCGGTGGCGGCGGCGCTGATCCATTTGCAGGATTTCGTGGTGGCGGCGGGCGCCAAGGCGGGTTTGATCCGCGCCAGCAACACGGGTTTGGTGGCGCAGAAGACATATTAAAAGAGATGTTTGGCGGAGCCTTTGGTGGAGCTGGTGCACAGCGTGGTCGCCCACAGCAACCTCAAGCGCAAGATCTGACTTTTGATCTTCCGGTCACACTCGAGGACGCCCATGCAGCCGCAAAAGTTGATGCGCGATTGCCTGACGGACGGATGCTTTCGGTCAGCCTTCCAAAGGGCGTGGAAGATCGTCAACAAATTCGGCTGAAAGGCCAAGGTCATCAGTCGATGAACGGACGCAGTGATGCCATTGCGACTGTGCGCCTGCGCTCACATCCGAAATTTCGCCTGGATGAGCGTGATTTGCATGTGGATCTGCCAATTGCACTCAAAGATGCAGTGCTTGGCATTAAAGCACCTGTGGAAACATTATCCGGCAAACTGGCGTTAACGATTCCCAGTTGGTCTTCGTCGGATAAAGTCCTGCGCTTGAAAGGCAAGGGTATGCCGAAAAAGGACGGTAGTTTTGGCGATTTACTGGTGCATGTACGCATTATGTTGCCCGATGAACCAGATTCAGCTTTGCTTGCCTATGCCAAAGGCGCTTCCTAAATCTGGCATAGCCGATGTCATTACTTGCGTTAGACTTGAAGGCAGGGCCTTCGTGTGCAATAGGGCTGGAAATCTTTTTCCGGAGTGAAATACATGTCTAATGTCAACGGTTTGATGGCTGGAAAGCGCGGTCTTATCATGGGGCTTGCCAATAATAGATCCATCGCTTGGGGCATTGCCAAATCGCTGGCCAATCAAGGTGCTGAAATTGCCTTAACCTATCAAGGCGACGCAATGAAAAAACGCGTTGAGCCGCTGGCCGAAGAGCTCGGCGGCTATGTCGCTGGGAATTGTGATGTTTCAGACCAATCGTCCATTGACGCTGTGTTCGCTGATCTTGAGCAGAAGTGGGGCAAGATCGATTTTCTGGTGCATGCCATCGGCTTTTCCAACAAGGATGAGTTGGTCGGTCGCTATGTTGAAACCAGTCGCGATAACTTTTTAATGACGATGGATATTTCAGTCTATTCGTTTACAGCAGTTGCCAAAGCTGCGGAAAAGCTGATGAGTGATGGCGGTTCCATGTTGACTTTGACCTATTACGGCGCAGAAAAAGTGATGCCGCACTATAATGTCATGGGTGTCGCCAAAGCTGCTTTGGAAGCCAGCGTGCGTTATCTAGCGGTGGATCTTGGCGGTCAAAACATTCGCGTGAATGCGATTTCTGCCGGCCCGATCAAGACACTTGCGGCGTCAGGCATCGGCGACTTCCGCTACATTCTCAAATGGAATGAATACAACTCACCACTCAAGCGCACGGTTACAATAGAAGAAGTCGGCGATTCTGCGCTGTATCTTTTGTCAGATCTTGGCCGTGCGGTCACGGGCGAGGTGCTGCATGTCGACAGTGGTTATCATGTTGTTGGCATGAAGGCTGTTGACGCGCCGGATATGTCTAAAGCCACCGACTGATCCCGACATCATTTTGAAAACGCCGCTCATCTGGTTTTCAAGGCATGGCGAAACCGCATGGAACGCTGAAGGGCGCGTGCAGGGGCAGTTTGATACTGACATTAATGCTCTTGGTCAGTCGCAGGCCGATGCCAATGGGTTGAAGCTTAAAGAGCTCATTCCTGATCCTGCAAAATTTGATTTTGTTGCAAGCCCACTCAAGCGTACGCGCGAAACGATGGAGCGCATTCGCACTGGTATGTCGCTACCACCTTTGGATTATCGTCTCGATGATCGATTGAAGGAAGTGCATTTTGGCGATTGGCAAGGGTATACTTTGGCCGAAATCTCGCTCGTCAGTCCTGAATTATTGGAAGCAAGACATCGCAATAAATGGGATTTTTTGCCGCCAGGTGTTGATGGCGAAAGCTATGAAATGCTGGCGAAGCGTTTTTTAAGTTGGCTTGTAACGGTAAATGAACCAACGGTTTGCGTCACCCATGGCGGCATCATACGCTCCCTGTTCCATCTTGTCGGTGGCTTGGGCGGTGAAGAAGCATCACGCATGTCTGTGCCGCAAGATCAAGTTTTGCGGCTGGAAAATGGGCGATTGCAGTGGGTGTAAACAGCAGTCTTTGATTATTTTTACGCGAGGGATTGTACAAGCCTAAATTGTTTGTTTATGTAGATTTGCAATTGAAAAGTTTTGGGGAGCTTGTGTCATGAAGAAGCAAATTGGTCTAATGGTTGTTGGCGCTCTGGCGTTGAGTGTTGCGCATACTCAAGCGGAAACAGTGACAGCAACAGTATCATCTGGTGCCAAGACACCGATTGCTTCATTCGGCGTCTACGATGTTGATTCCTGCGCCTCTGGCGGCAAGCCTAAGATCACATTCTATCAGCCTGAACATGGGACGATTAGCTCAACATGGTCTCGCGTAAAATTTGAAGATGGGCATAAATGCAAAGGCAAGCCATTAAACGGCTTGGTCATTTACTACCAAGCCAAGCGCGGATATCGCGGCAAGGATACAGGTTCCTACGTTGTCAGTTTTCCTGAGTTTAATACTGGTTCGGGTTTCAAGGCTTATAAATACAAGGCAGATATCACTGTACGCTAATTGCATTAGTCAAATTTGCCTGCTTCTCGGTCAATGCCGTCAGTTTCGATGTTTTCGAACCACGCTTGATTCTTTTATTCGCACATCTCTTGCCTGCTCTGGTTAGGCCGGTCGGCGGGTGGTTGGATGTTAGGTCTATAAACTTTAAGTAGTTTTTTGTGAATTTTTTATGACAAAATAATTGTTAGCAGACTAAAGTAGTGTGTTAAATCAATCACATAGGCAGGCGATTCCGGTGAATCAACTCAATTATGACGGGATAGCCTGTTGTTTGTGACATGGAGCTTTGCAATTAAAAAACAGCCAGAAGCAGCGGTTCTCCAGCTCTGCGGACAGCGTGAATCGAAATCAAAAAATCGGAGTTATCACATGAATATCAAGAGCCTTCTTATCGGCTCCGCAGCAGCCCTCGTAGCCGTTTCAGGCGCACGTGCTGCAGACGCGGTCGTTGCTGAACCAGAAGCCGTAGAATATGTTCGCATTTGCGATGCATACGGTTCTGGCTATTTCTACATCCCAGGCACTGAGACCTGCCTGAAAATTGGCGGTTATGTTCGTTACGACATTCGTTTCGGTGAATTGCTTGGTCTCAACACCGACGGTGTTGCTGGTGGCGATGCATTCGATAAGCGCGCTCGCTTTTCGCTTCGCTTTTCAACCGCTTCCGAAACTGAACTTGGCACTTTGAAGACCTACGTTGAAACTCGTTTCAACTACCGTCAGGGTGTAAGCTCCAACTCATTGAACTTCGCCTACATCGAACTCGGTGGTTTGCGCGTTGGTAAAGATGAGTCGGCCTACACCACTTTCTCTGGTTACGCAGGTAGTGTTATTGCTGATGACCAAGTTGCCTATGGTCCATTCGATACAACTTTGATCAGCTACACATTCAACTCTGGCGATTTCTCTGCAATCGTGTCGTTGGAAGATGATTCTGGCGCAGGCAAGGGCTATGTTCCCGATGTTGTCGTTGGTGCCAAGTATAAGGCCGGCGATTTTGCTTTGACTGGTGTTCTCGGCTACGATGAGTCAGCTAAGAGCTTAGCTGGTAAAGTTCGCTTGGATGGCAAGGTTGGCGATGTATCGCTGTTCGTCATGGGCGGCTACGGCGACAATAAAGTCGGTAACATTTACAAGCCTTGGGGCGGTAAGTGGGCTGTTTGGGCTGGTGCGTCCGCTAAAGTTAGCGACAAGGCTGCTGTAAACTTCCAAGTTGGCTACGATCAAGCCAAGACGCTCGCTCTTGCAGCGAACGTTGCTTATGAAGTTGCACCTGGTTTCAAAATTACGCCAGAAATCAACTACACTGACAAGGGCGCAGCCAAGGGCCAGTTCGGCGGCACTTTGCGCTTCCAGCGTTCGTTCTAATTCATTCACAACTTCGGTTGGTTTGGAGGAAAACCCGGCAGGCAACTGTCGGGTTTTGTTTTTTGATAACAAAAAAGGCGATCCAAAGGCCGCCTTTTAATGATTAAAAATGCTTGCGTTCGTTAATCTGCAAGCTCAACATCGGTCACCAGCTTTTCCTTGCCGGTTACGTCGTAAACCAACAGAACTTTCATGTCCTTGGAGATGGCCGTGTAGTCAAACTCGCCTGGTAACTTATAGACGTTGCCGTCATCGAGCTTTACTGATTGGGTGTCTTCGTCGATAGAAACAATCTTACCAGTCGCCTCATCTGCTTGCGCAGTATGTGGCAATGCGAAAACGAGTGCGGCGATCAAAAAAGCCAGTTTTTTCATAGTTTTCTCCTCTTTGATCGTCTTCAAAATGATGTAGACGATTACTCTATTCAAATGATGTTGCAGTCTTTACACACTAAGAATGTGGCAAAAGAAGATCCGCACTGTGATGTTTTGTGGATGGACCTTCGTTTGACAGGGAAGGGTTAACGCAAATAAAACAGGCGTGGTTAATCGTTGGTGAATATTAGCAGTTTTGGTGCACTTTAAGTTGGTGATGATCTTGATGAAAGTAAAGACTAATGTCGCATAATAGTTTTGGCCATCTTTTCCGCGTGACAACATGGGGTGAAAGCCATGGGCCATCGCTCGG
>JBGTAU010000019.1:0-5311 GCA_041749675.1 Rhizobiaceae bacterium
ATACATATTCGCCTTGGCTATGAGATTTTAGATAGGCGGGAACTATTGCAACCAAGACATTGTTTGGTTTTGTGATTTTCAAAAAGTGCGGTTGCCAGCCGGTGCCTTCGCCGACACATCCAGATTGTTCCAGTGCTGTCAAAAAAGCATAAGAAATAAACGGGTTGTAGTCTGCCGCTCCATGAACTGTGCCGGTCAACAGCGCCCAGTCTGCCGGTGCCAATTGCGAAACACCTTGCACAATTTCAATCGCATACTGTTGGTCGTCTAAGGGCATGTTTCATCTTTAAGGTATACGACTACAAATTCTTTTTCGATTGAATCTAAGTAAGCCGCATCGCCTTCCTAACAAGACGCAAGGCTTGCGATTTTTTTAGTCAGCGTTTGGCACCATCAATTCAAAGGTCACTTGATCAGCCCATGCCATGGTTGTCGCAAAATCTTGAGCAGTGCGCACTGTCCATGTAATTACAGGCATAGAAAGTTTTTGACGAACGAACGATACAAAGCGATTTTTCAAATGGTGGACATTATAGGACACAAAATCAATATCATACGCGAGCATTGAAAAATGCGCCTCCATATCCACATCGCGTAATCCTTCGGCGGTCAGGCCCGCGGGGATATGTGGCATGAATTTTTTGAAATCACGAATCAGATGGTGATCAAATGACATGACGGCTACCTTGTCTGTGTATCCTTCCAATCCCCGTGCAAGCGCTTTAACCACCCCCTCATCATGGCCCACATCACCCTTCAATTCGATCACCAAAGGCACCTTGCCGCCGACCAACTCGAGCATCTGTGCTAAGCTAGGAACCATATCAGCGGTGCCGCCAATGGATAGGGCGCACATTTCACTCAGCGAGTGATCGTGAACAGCGCCATCGCGCCCTGTAAGGCGTTTCAAATCTCCATCATGAAAAACCACAACCTCATTGTCCTTGGTCAAATGTACATCACACTCAATCGCGTAATTGCTGTTCATCGCCAGTGAAAAGGCAGTAAGTGTGTTTTCCCACACCGCCTTGTTGCCATCATGCAATCCACGATGCGCGATGGGCCGCGCGGTCAACCAGTCCATTCCGTTCATCATTGAACCTCTACAATAGCTTCGATTTCCACTGGCGCGTTGAGAGGTAAACTGGCAACGCCTACGGCCGAGCGTGCGTGCTTGCCCTTTTCACCCAGCACGGCCACCAACAAATCTGAGGCCCCGTTTGTAACGAGGTGCTGCGTGGTGAAATCTGGAGCAGAGGCGACAAAGGAGGTAATTTTTACGATCCGCACAATCTTTTCAAGATCGCCAACGGCAGCCTTCAATTGCGCAAGAATGTTAATCGCGCATTGACGCGCGGCGAGTTGACCATCGGAAGCATCAAGGTCACGTCCTAAAATGCCCGTCATCATCAATTTTCCGTCGATGAGTGGCAACTGTCCTGCTGTAAATATGAGTTTTCCAGTGCGCGTAAAGGTCAGGTAATTCGCTGCTGGTGCCGCCGCTACCGGTATTTCAATGCCGAGTTCTGCCAGTCGTTCTGCAATTGAGCTGTTCATTTCAAAATCCTTCATTGGGTCTTTACGAATTACCGTGCTTTATTCCGGCAATGCCTCGCTTTTGCCACTTCAAAGGCTAAACTAGGCCAAATGTTCCTCGGAGGTCTATATGCGCAGCTCGTCTTTTTCAGTTTTAGTTTTTGCACTTTTGGCAAATAACATCACAAGTGCAAATGCAGCAGGCGTTTCTGTGCTTGCTCCGCATCGTGCGGTTTATGATCTTGAGCTGAAAGATTCGTCCGAGCGCTCCGGTATAAAGGGACTTACGGGCCGGATGGTTTATGATTTTAATGGCTCGGCCTGCGATGGATTCACCACGACATTTCGCTATGTCACGAAAATCAATACAGGTGAAGATGACCGCGTTGCGGACCAACAAACCACGACGTTTGAGTCAGGGGATGGCAAGGAATTTCGCTTCATCACCAAAAATTTTGTAGATCAGACGCTCGATAAGGAAACGCGTGGCAGCGCGGTTGAAAGTGCAAGCGGCTTGGCCGTTGAAGTGACCAAACCGGTTGAAGCAAAGTATAAATTAGACGGTTCGTTTTTTCCAACCACCCATTTGGTTGATATGCTGACGCGCGCCGAAAAGGGCGAGAAGTTTTACGAAGCCAACATTTTTGATGGCACCGAAGACGCTGATCGTACACTGACCACGACTGTAATTATTGGCGATAAAAACAAGGCGGCAGTCGAGGGCGACGATAAGGCAATAGGTGCGACTATTCCCGGAAAAGACTATTTCCCAGTTTCAATCTCGTATTTCGATGTCAAATCTGACAAGGGCGAAGAAGAGCCCATTTATCAAATCGGTTTCAAGCTTTACGAAAACGGCATTACCCGCGATTTAGTCATGGATTACGGCGACTTCTCAATGACCGGAAAACTGGTTGACCTGAAGGTTTATGATAAGCCAGACTGCAACCCATAGCGCGGTAGCGCTTTGAGTAGCGCTTAACGGTGTTTGGGGGAGCCATGGCTAAGCTTAATGTGTTTGTACCGCCACAGCCATGGCCGGCTTTTTCGAAAGCAATGTCTTGGGTCAACCGCATTATCATGTTGCATGGCATTCCAATCTTGCGCGATATACCGTTGCTAAAACGCATTCCCGGCATTCGTGGCCTCACAGATATTCGCACAATAAACGTGAGCCCTGATGAAATCGCCCGCTTGAAAGCTTTGTGCGACAGCCGCGTGCCGACATTTATTCTTCCCAATCATCCAGAATTTTTTACCGATTGGATGATCGACAAAGACATCATCGCGCGATGCTGCCCCAATGCGGCGAGCTGGGCAACCAACGGCGTCGTCAACGGCATGGGCAACGCCATGCAAAAATTTTGGCTTTGGAATAATCTCATCGCGCAGATTCCGGGCGACTCGTCGTCGGCAAAAAACCACTCCATCGACTGGGCACTCAAAGGGCAGGGTGTCTTGCTCCATCCTGAAGGCTCAGTCGGTTGGCACTCCAATCATGTTGCGCCGCTCATGTCCGGTGCCGCTGATATGGCTGTTGAGGCCAAGCGCAGAGCGCCAGAAAAACCAAGCTTCTTGGTGCCAGTGGTTTGGAAACTCGAATTCATCGAAGACGCCACAGTAGCACTTGGGCGCGAATGTTCTTATGCCGAGAAAAAGCTGCGCATAGAGGTAGCGCCGCATCTCAATCCCGCACAGCGTGTTTGCGCCATTTACGATGCCCTCTTGATGCGAGAACTGGATACGCTCGGCCTAAAGGTTGCTCTCGACATGCCTGTACTCGAAAAACGCCGCGCGATAGAACATATTGCCTTCATCATGTTGGGACAATACCTTGGCAAAGATGTTTCCCACGGTGACACCACAGACCTTATAAAACAAGTTCGCAAAAAAGTGCGCAGCGAACCGCATGCAGACAATGCGTTAGCAACGCAAGCGTCAAAACTGTGTGATCGACTACAACGCCTTGTCCGTTTGGGCGATTTTGCCGGCAAAAGCCCAACCATTAGTCAAGAAGAAGTCGCTGAACATATCAAGCGTGTGCGCAACGATTGGTGCAAGGGTAGTTTCAAAGACGCGCTCAACCAGTACCTCCCCCAGCCAGCAGCGAGACGAACAGCCCATTTGCGAATTTTGGATCCGATTGAAGTGCAGCAAAGCGATGATGCCAAAGCCGTGATGGCAAACGTTCGAACAGCGCTGCAGGCGGCGCTCGACGCGATCAATGTACAGATTGCTCAAAACGCAGCGCGAAAGGTTTGGGATAATCCGTTTTTAAGCGCACAGCCGACCGATGCGAGCGCATTTATATAATCGATCCGTGATAAAAAGAGTATTGTTTGACACTTAGCGGCGAGCGCTTGCCTTTTTGCGCGCAACCCACTATACGCCGCTTCATTCCACACGTGGGGATCGGTTCGTTCAGGGAGAAATCCTGACCGCGCCACCGGTGACAGGCAACTGTCTACCCCCACGGAGGTCAAACCGGAAAGGACTACTACAATGGCGCTGCCAGATTTCAGCATGCGTCAGCTTTTAGAAGCTGGCGTTCACTTTGGTCACCAAACACATCGTTGGAACCCAAAGATGGATCCGTACATTTTTGGTGTACGCAACAACATTCACATTCTCGATCTTGCCCAGACTGTGCCTGCTTTGCAGCGCGCGCTTCAGGCAATTTCTGATGTCGTCTCCAAAGGTGGCCGCGTTCTTTACGTCGGCACCAAGCGTCAAGCATCGGAATTGGTAGCGGAAGCTGCTCGCAATTCCGCGCAATATTATGTCAACGCACGTTGGCTCGGCGGCATGATGACCAACTGGAAAACCATTTCCAACTCCATCGCCCGTTTGCGCAAACTTGACGAATTGCTCGCTGGCGAAGGCCAAGGCCTGACCAAGAAGGAACTTTTGAACCTTCAGCGCGAGCGTGAAAAGCTTGACCGTGCACTCGGCGGCATCAAGGACATGGGTTCGACACCGAACATCATGTTCATCATCGACACCAATAAAGAAGCCAACGCAATTGATGAAGCCAAGCGTTTGGGCATTCCAGTTGTTGCGATCCTTGATTCCAACTGCAATCCAGATCTCATCGACTACCCAATTCCAGGCAATGACGACTCATCCCGCGCCATCGCATTATATTGCGAACTCATCTCCAAAGCCTGCATCGACGGCATTGCCCGTCAGCAAGGTTCAATGGGCGTTGATATTGGCGCTATGGAAGATGCTCCAATGGAGCCAACACTGGACGCTGCTCCAGAGGCTTGATTTGTCAAATTTGCAGGGTCGCGCCAAGCGGCCCTGCAAAACAGTCATAAATTTGCATTGAATTTCAGGGCACACATGTGCCCGATTGCGCATCTAGCTTAAATCGATGCGCTTTGTTTGTGGAAAGGTCAGAATAATGGCAACAATTACAGCTGCAATGGTCAAAGAACTGCGCGAAGTTTCGGGCGCTGGCATGATGGATTGCAAAAATGCTCTCACAGAAAATGATGGCAACATGGAAGCCTCCATTGATTGGTTGCGCGCCAAGGGCATCACAAAAGCCGAAAAGAAATCAGGCCGTACAGCCGCTGAAGGTCTCGTTGGTATCGCATCCGACAGCCACAGCGCGGTCGTTGTTGAAGTCAACTCAGAAACCGACTTCGTTGCTCGCAATGATGCGTTCCAAGACATCGTGCGCAATGTCGCCAATGTTGCTTTGACAACAGACGGCAGCACCGAAGTTGTAGGCAATTCGACATACCCTGGTTCAACAAAGACCGTGAAT
>JBGTAU010000020.1:0-5495 GCA_041749675.1 Rhizobiaceae bacterium
CCGATGGAAAAGAGCGTGGCATCGGAGTAGCCGTTGCCACAAGGGAAGCCTTGGGACCGCCGCAGGCGACAAGAGCGACACCAAGACAAGATCCCAACAACGGCTTCCAAAGCGTTCGCATCCATTCCATTTACGATGAGAGCATTTTGCCTTCGGCCTTCAGGCTATCCAGAATATCAAACACACGTGCACTTTCATAAACCTGCGTTGGCGGGCAGTGCAGTTGCACCAAGTCCAGCGTATCCATCTGTAAGTTCATGCGGCTGCGATCAATCCAATCGCGCAAATTCGCCGCGCTATATCCTTCCGGCACTTGCGCTGGCAGCCTGCGCCCCGCCTTGGTCGCGATAAAGGGGGCTACTGCGCCGCGTTCTTTCACCACTTGCGCTATCAGGCGCTCGGAATGGCCATCGCCGTAAACATCAGCGGTGTCGATAAAATTAACGCCGCTATCAAGGCTGGCGTGTAGCGCGGCGATCGATTGCCGGTCATCCACCTCCCCCCAACTCGCCCCTATGGCCCACGCGCCAAAGCCAATCTCGCTCACGAGTTCGCCTGTTTTGCCAAGTTGTCTGAATTGCATCGTGGTGTTCCTTGATTCTTTGTTGTGCTATGCTTAGCACCTGCTGCGTTCAGCGACACAAACTATACAGAGAAAAAAAGCACATAGTGCACATTACCGTTTGAGCGGAAATCACAACATTTCCCGCTGCAATCCTTGCATCTCTTTCTTCTCCATGCCATTTGCCGCGCTATCAAACGGAGCAGTTTCATGACCATCAAAAACGGCCTAACTTACCGCGATGCCGGCGTTGACATTGATGAAGGCAATTTGCTCGTCGAAAAAATAAAACCGTTGGTTCGGTCCACGCGGCGCGCTGGTGCAGACGGGGAAATCGGCGGCTTTGGCGGTCTGTTTGATTTGAAAGCGGCAGGCTTCACCGATCCTGTACTGGTCGCGGCCAATGATGGCGTAGGTACGAAACTCAAACTTGCTATCGATGCCAACGCCCACGAAACCGTTGGCATTGATTTGGTCGCCATGTGCGTCAATGATTTGGTTGTCCAAGGCGCGGAGCCGTGATTATTTCTCGATTACTTCGCGACTGGCAAACTGAACTCAGACCAAGGCGCTGCCATCGTCGGCGGTATCGCCGAAGGCTGCCGCCAAGCGGGCTGTGCGCTCATCGGCGGCGAAACTGCAGAAATGCCCGGCATGTACCGAGACGACGATTATGATTTGGCCGGTTTTGCCGTCGGCGCTGCCGAGCGCACGCAATTGTTGCCGTCCAAAGATATTCAGCCCGGTGACGTGTTGCTTGGGCTTTCCTCATCCGGCGTTCATTCCAACGGCTTCTCACTGGTGCGGCGCATTGTTGATATGTCTGGCCTTCCGCTAGATGCACTGGCCCCTTTTGCTGATGGCCAAACACTCGGCAAGGCCCTGCTCACCCCCACACGCATATACGTGAAATCGCTTCTATCCGTCATCCGCGAAACTGGCGGCATCAAGGCATTGGCGCATATTACCGGCGGCGGATTTCCGGATAATATCCCGCGCGTTTTGCCGGATAGCTGTTCGGCTGAAATCAACCTGTCAGCCATTCAAGTACCGCCCGTATTCTCGTGGCTTGCGAAAACCAGTGGAGTTGCTCGCAATGAAATGTTGCGCACATTCAATTGCGGCATCGGCATGATTGTGGTGGTTGCACAAAAAAATGTAGCCACCGTTTCCGCAGCACTCGCAGCCGCCGGCGAAAACGTTGTGACGCTGGGTAAACTCGTTGAAGCCTCAGAAGAGCGCGTCATTTATCGCGGCGACTTGGCTCTTTAAATCATGATTAAAAAACGCGTCGCAGTTCTTATATCTGGGCGCGGCTCCAATATGGAATGCTTGATTGCCGCTTGTGCTGATCCAGAGTTTCCTGCCGAGATCATTGGCGTCATTTCTAACAAGGCAGATGCTCTCGGCCTTGTCAGTGCTGCGTCCAAAAACATCCCTACCTTTGCCATCCCACACAAAGACTATGAGACGCGCGCCAGCCATGATGCAGCCGTACATGAGACTCTGCTCAGCCTCGCCCCAGACGTGGTGGCGCTGGCTGGCTACATGCGCATTATGACGCCTGAGTTTGTCAACCAATGGCAAGGCAAAATGATCAACATTCACCCTTCCCTGTTGCCCGATTTCAAAGGCACGCATACGCATGAACGAGCAATAGAGGCGGGCGTGAAAACCCACGGCTGCACAGTGCATTACGTCACCGCTGGATTGGATGAAGGCCCAAATATTGCGCAATCCGTTGTGCCGGTTTTTGACGGTGATACACCAGATAGTTTGCAGGCAAGAGTTTTGGTTGAAGAGCACAGGCTTTATCCAAAAGCGCTCAAAATGGTTTGTGAAATTCTTTAATTAAACTATTGAAAATACTACAATTTAATATCGTAGGTCACCCACTTTGTGCGCTCCGCCAAGCGATCATAAAGCCCACGTGCGCGGTAGTTATCATCCGCTGTAATCCAGCGAATAACTGTCCAACCGCGCTTTTGCCCATCAGCCTTGACTGCACCAATCAGAGCCTCCGCTGCTCCTGATCCTCTTGCATTTGGGTCGACAAATAGATCATCCAAAAATCCACCGATCGAAGCCGACAGCGGGCGGGCGTATGAGCGAAAATGCGTGATGCCGATGAGTTTTCCATCACTATTTTCTGCAACAAAACCATACACTTCTTTACTTTGGTCCATCAGCCACGCCCAAACCGTTTCGCGCATTTCTGGCGTTTGGACTACTTTGTAAAAAGCAGCATAACCTTGATAAAGCTCGTTCCATTCGGCTCGATCATCTGCCTTGACGGGCCGAATTGTAACAGAATTTTCAGTCATTAAAGACCCCGCACCCAAACCCGATTGTCATGAAACGCCGCCCCGCCGTAGGGCGCAACAGCATCGGCTCCGGTCAAGGTATTGATCCCCTCGCCACCTTCAAATGCTGAGTTCGGCCACAGGCCTTCGGAAATGACGACGCCGCGTTGAAGGCCGTCAAAAAATTCAGCATGAACAATGACTTGACCGCGCTTGTTGCCAATTTGAATCCGCTGGCCGTTCTCGATCTTGACCTGCGCAGCGTCCGCAGAATGGATTTTCAAAGTCGGGCGCACTTCTTTTTCGATTGAACTTGGTGTTTCTTGAAAAGAAGAGTTCAAGAAACTGCGCGCAGGCGAAGTGGCGAGACGGAACGGGTGTTCTTCATCTGCATTTTCAATCACATCAAAATGGTCTGGAAACTGCGGCATGGCTTGGTAAGGTCCTTGGGGCCCCATGCTGTCTGGCGTCTTGTTGAGATACGGACCATCTGTCCAAGTTGCTTTGAAACGGAACTTTTTGTCTGGCCAATTGAAACCGATTAGATAGTGCGAGGTTTCAAAATCCGGTTGAAGATCTAACCATTTTTCCGCCTCCAACTCGTTCCAAGACAGACCTTTGCCCTTGTAGAGCATGGTCTCGATCAAGTCGCGCTCTGACTTGCCGAAGCCTGGCTTTTCTCCTACCCCAAGTCGCTTAGCGAGTTGTTCAATCACATAATGGTTGGTCTTTGGACCCTCCGGTGCATCGATTAATTTTGGCCCAAGCGAAATGTGCTGGTGGCCGCCACCTTTGTAAACATCGTCATGCTCTAAAAACATTGTCGCGGGCAAAACAATATCAGCCATCTTGGCGGTATCGGTCATGAATTGTTCATGCACAACTGTGAACAAATCCTCGCGCGCAAATCCTTGCCGAACCAATCTTTGTTCAGGTGCGACGTTCATCGGGTTGGTGTTTTGGATCAACATCGCTTTGACTGGCGGACCATTGTAAAGCGCTTCAGCATCGCCGGTCAGTACGCGGCCAATTTTGGATTGATCCAGATGACGGATGTTCGGATCGGCCATTGCTGTGCCTTCAAGCTCAGCGGTGTAGAGCTTTAAGATGCCAGAATTGGAATGAAATGCTCCGCCGCCTTCATATTGCCAATGACCGCAAACCGTTGGGATACACAGCGCGGCGTGCATGTTCGATGCGCCATTGCGTTGACGTGCGAAGCCATAGCCGAGGCGGAAGAATGTGCGATTGGTACGCCCAATCAGGTGTGCGAATTCGTTGATTTCTTCGACGCTTAGCCCCGTTATCGCGGCAGCCCATTGCGGTGTTTTGGTTTGCAAATGTTCTTCTAACCCTAGCGGATCATCGGCATACTTTTCCATGTATGCGAGATCCGCCAACCCATCGCGGAACAAAATGTGCATGACGGCCGCTGCCAATGCGCCGTCTGTTCCGGGTTTGAGCACAAGTCCAAGATCGGCCTGCTCAATGGTTTCGGTGCGATAGATATCTATCGCCACAATCTTAGCGCCGCGTGTTTTGCGGGCCTTGGTGGCGTGAACCATCACATTGATTTGTGTGGAAACTGCGTTGGTTCCCCATATGACGATACAATCGGACTTGGCCATTTCACGTGGGTCCGCACCCATCAATTTGCCGGTTCCAGCAACGTAGCCAGTCCAGGCCATATTGGTGCAGAAGCTATCAAACATGTTGGAATATTTCTTAGCATAGCGCAGCCGATCAATACCATCGCGCTGCACTAAGCCCATCGTGCCTGCGTAGAAATACGGCCAGATGGATTCAGTTCCAAATTCGCGCTCAACGCGCAAGAATTCTGTAGCGATCGTATACAGCGCTTCGTCCCATGAAGTTTCTTTCCACTGTCCCGCTCCCTTGGCGCCCACACGCTTCAAAGGTTTTAGCAAACGGTCGGGATGATGGACACGCTCGGCGTAGCGAGCCACTTTTGCGCAGATGACGCCCGCCGTATAGCTATGGTCTTTTGCGCCCCGCACACGACCAATGGTTTTGGAATCCAGCACTTCGACTTCCAGCCCGCAAACAGAAGGGCAGTCGTGCGGACAAGTAGAGTTGCGAATTTCTGGTTTGGTTTGGTGTATGTTCATGGGCAAAGATACCGCCGGAAAGCCAAAATGGGTAGTCAAGAGTTCTCATAAAATTCATCAATCAAATTGATGCTATTAAGCAAACCGAATGAATGCCACCCCTGCACCAATGGTGACGATGCCGGCCATGCGCCAGACGCCGATTTTTTCTTTGAACAAGAAAAATGACAGGGCTGCCGCAAAGAGGATTGAGGTTTCCCGCATCGCTGCGACTGCGGCCACTGGCACACTTTGGTTCATTGCCCACAGTGCTGAACCATAAGAGGCCAACGTTGCAAAACCACCAAAAATGCCAACTTTCCAGCGATTTTTCATAAGCGTGAAAAAGGCCTGTCTTGATTGGAAGAGTGCGAGCAACAATAGCGGCAAGGCATGCAGAATAAAAATCCACATCGTGTAGGCAATTGGCGCGCCGGACAAACGAACGCCGATACCATCCGTAACGGTATAAGTGGCGATGAAACAGGCGTTTAACAGCGCAGTCGCCAGTGTCACTGAACC
>JBGTAU010000021.1:0-1835 GCA_041749675.1 Rhizobiaceae bacterium
TTCAATCCAAACGCCCCCCATAAACTTGCAGCTGAACAAATTCCCGATTTCGTCAATGATTGTATTTTGCGCATCCTTGCCGGGCAATCAAAAATCGAGAAACCATTGTTTTTGAAAATCCCGTTCAATGGCCGAAAGGCCATGGAAGAACTGTCAGGACATGACAGCTCTTTGGTCGTAGGTATTCTTGGCGGCTCGGGCGGCACAACGCGCGATACGTTTGAACTGCTTCATCAAGCTGAAAAAAGTGGAGCGAAAGTTGCGCTGTTTGGGCGAAAAATTAACTTGGCAGAAAGTCCAGTTGATTTGGTGGCGATGTTCCGTCCAGTGATTGAGCGGGATTTATCTCCTACCGAAGCTGTGAAAGAATATCATGCGCGCTTGGCTAAGAAGAAGCTGAAATCCGTGCGCTCCCTTGATGATGATCTGTCCATCACAGAATCAGTTTTAGAGGGTGCGCGGTGATGGCACGTTCCGGCATTGTTTTGGCCGGAACGGTTATTTTAGACATCTTCAATGTGATTGACCATTGGCCTCAAGAAGAGCGGCTAGCCAGTATTTTACGCACTGAATATGGCGCAGGCGGACCACCTCACAATGCTGCGGCCGCCTTGGTTAAGCTTGGTGCTTCTTTTCCCGTTACATGCATCGGCGCTGTGGGTAGTGATGCTTATGGGGAAATATTTCTGACGCAAGCCGCGGCCTATGGGTTGGATATTTCAACAATAAGAAGAGTTAACGACGCGATTACAAGTCATACCCATGTTATGTCGTCGGCCTCTACGGGTCGGCGCACATTTTTTTACCAATCCGGCGTCAATGATTTGTTGGAACCACAAGATCTTTATTCATCGCAATCAAACGCGAAAATTTTCTACGTTGGCTCACCTGGTGTTGCCCGAAAAATGGACGAAACTGGCGGCTGGGTTTCCCTGCTTGCAAACGCGAAATCTAATGGCTTTCAAACAGCATTGGAACTTGTGCCCATGCCGCATGAAATATTGCGCAAACTTGTGCCGCCTTGTTTAATTCACACCGATATTTTGGTGATCAATGACCACGAGGCGACCGCTATAACTGGCATTGATGTTGCGCCGAATGGTATTCTCGATCCTCAAAAATGCATAGCGGCTTGTCACGTACTTTTGGACATGGGGGTTACAAAAGTAGCGGCGATTCATCATCCATCAGGCGCCGTTGCGGTGCTTCAAAACCGTAGTGTTGAAATGTGTGGTTCCTTGACAATCAACGAATACGAGATCGTTGGCAGCGTTGGCGCGGGCGATGCTTTTTACGCTGGATTTCTTTATGGCTGGCACGAAAACTGGGATCTTGGAAAATGCTTGGAACTTGGCAATGCAGCGGCGGCTACCTCGCTTTTTTCCGTGACTACGAGTGCGTCCATTCTTTCAGTTGAAGCGTGCTTGGCATTGGCAAAACAGCGCGGCCATCGCCGACTTTGATTGATTTATCAATGATTTATATGGTATCCTCGAATGGTACATCATAAGAATGGGGACTATCCAACCAAGCCGGTGAGGGCAGACCTTTGCTGCGTAGAAATTCTGGATTAAACAGCTTGGATTGATAGCGCGTTCCGTAATCACAAAGAATGGTCACGATAGTATGTCCTGGCCCAAGCTCTCTTGCTAAACGCATAGCGCCCGCGATGTTAATACCAGACGAACCGCCAAGAATGAGACCTTCGTTTTCAACCAAATTAAACACAATCGGCAATGCTTCGGCGTCTGGAATATTATAAGAAAAGTCAGGCGTGAAGCCCTCAAGATTTGCAGTTATGCGTCCTTGCCCGATGCCTTCAGTGATCGAGGAGC
>JBGTAU010000022.1:0-10534 GCA_041749675.1 Rhizobiaceae bacterium
GCCATCGCCGCCATCGCCGCATTCGCCAAGTCGACATCGCCTTTGCCAGCAGCACCGTGTTTGAAAAGTGTACGCTGTTGCTTGAGTTCTATTGCGGAGGAATTTGCAGCAGCGTTTGCCGCAGACCGCTCGGCCTTGACGCGTGAACAATTAAACTCAATGAGCACATCATTTTTCTTAAAGGCCATACCTTTGCGAAAATTTGCTGTGGTGACCGAGACGTTGAGATCACTACGGATTTCAATTTTTGATTTGGATTGAATGACGCCGCGAATATTGGGTTGTGCGGCTGGCGTTTCCTGCCCGAAGGCCGCAGAAAGCGGCACCGCGGTGATTAGGAAAGTAGTCAGTGAAAGCATGCCATGCGTAAAACTACGAATCATAAAAACCAACCTTTTCGATTGTATAAATTTATTACATGTATTTTAAGTTGTATCAACTGACAAATGAAAACCGCGCCTTCCAATTAAGGAACGACGCGGCTTGCCATACTACACTTGGCCCCTCGCAACGCGATACAAAGGCGAGAGTTACAGGCTCCGGTACGCAATACCTTTTCCGGAGCTTGGCAGCCATTTATCGTGCTGCCGTGAGATGGACTGTAAACACACATCGTTACCGCGGAGTTAGCGAGAGCTTAAGCAATGGTGAATTGTTGCATTATTTTGGGACAATCTGAATTTTTTTGAAAATTGATCTTTGCGTGGGTTGAGGGTGTGGATTTTTCACTGCGGCAAGCTGCAATGCCTTAAAACGTCGGATTGCATGCAAAAGTAATACAAAGGCGCAGCAAGGCTGGAAAATACATTGGCGTTCAGTTAACCAGTGAAAATGGCAAAAGCGATTATGTTACAAGGTACTGGCTCGGACGTTGGCAAAACTGTGCTGGTGGCAGGTCTTTGCCGGCTTGCCAAAATGCAGGGGCTTCGCGTTAAGCCGTTCAAACCGCAGAATATGTCAAACAACGCCGCTGTGGCGGATGACGGCGGGGAAATAGGGCGCGCCCAGTGGTTACAGGCACTGGCTTGCGGGGTTGCGCCATCAGTGCATATGAATCCAATCCTGTTAAAGCCTCAATCAGAAAATGGCTCTCAAATCGTTGTGCAGGGTAAGGTTTTTGGCTCAGCCAAGGGCCGCGACTATCAAGCATTGAAGCCAAAACTACTGAATGCGGTGTTGGATTCATTCGCGCAGGTGAGTGCGGATGCGGATTTGGTTATAGTTGAGGGTGCGGGCTCCCCCGGTGAGATTAATCTGCGGGCGGGCGATATTGCCAATATGGGCTTTGCAACGGCTGCCAATGTTCCAGTGGTTTTGGTGGGCGATATTGATCGCGGCGGTGTCATTGCGTCGCTGGTGGGGACGCACACAATATTACCACCAGAAGATTTGGCGATGATCAAAGGCTACATCATCAACAAATTTCGGGGTGACGTTACTTTGTTTGATGATGGATTAAAAGCGATTGAGCAGTTCACCGGCTGGCCGTGTTTCGGAGTGGTACCTTGGCTGAAAGAAGCCGCACACCTGCCGCCAGAAGATAGTGTTGCGCTTGAGCGCCATATGCGCGGAACGGCGGGGCGGGTGGTTATTGCTGTGTTGGTATTGGATCACATTGCGAACTTCGATGATATGGATCCATTGATTAACGAAGCTGATGTGGACTTACAATTTATAAAAGCGGGCCATGACATTCCCCATGATGCGCGGCTCGTGATAATCCCAGGGTCCAAATCAACGATTGCGGATTTATTGCGGCTGAAAGAAAATCATTGGGATCGGCAATTGCATGCGCATGTGGCGCGCGGCGGGCATGTGCTGGGTGTATGCGGCGGATATCAAATGCTCGGCAAAAGAGTGTGTGATCCCGATGCAATTGAAGGCTATGTGCGGGAAGTTGATGGGCTAGGTTTGCTCGATGTAGAAACGGCAATGAAGCCCGAAAAAATTGTGCGCAATAGCTCGGCGCGTTCCGTGCAATTCAATGTTGATATTGACGGTTATGAAATTCACTTAGGCGTGACCAGCGGCGTAGATACCGCTCGACCTTTTGCTCATGTCGATGGACGTTTTGACGGTGCTGTTTCGCTGAGCGGCCGGGTTTGCGGTACTTATTTACATGGGCTGTTTTCTAACGATGGTTTTCGTAGGGCATATTTGAAGGAAGTTGGTGTTGTTACCAGTGATTTAGCCTATCGGGAAAGTGTAGAGGCAGCGTTAGACCGCATAGCAAAACGGCTCGAAGGGTATGGTTTGACGGAAATTTTTGCGATTGCCAAATGAGTGGTGTCTTGGTGTTTAAGTCATTCATGGTGGTGGGAACAGTGTGGTCGGTTTGAAAACGCGTTTTCAGAAATTGAGTGCATAATATCCCGCGCAATGCTGTTTGTGTTTAATGATTTCTGCAAAAGTCAATCGTGGTTTGTTATGATATCCAATGGGGCAATTGCGATGGGCCCAAGATATTAAGTTGGTGGAGAAAATTGTTATGAAAGGCATAATATTAGCGGGGGGCAGCGGTACACGGCTTTATCCCATGACAATTGCTGTTTCGAAGCAAATTTTGCCTATTTATGATAAACCGATGATTTACTATCCTCTTAGCGCGCTAATGCTTGCGGGTATTCGTGAAATATTGATTATTTCGACGCCGCGTGACCTTCCGGTTTTCAAAGACCTATTGGGAGACGGTAGCAATTTTGGAATATCGCTCACGTTTGCAGAGCAAGCCGACCCCAATGGATTGGCAGAAGCCTTTATTATTGGCCGCGAATTCATCGGCAAAAGCGCGTGTGCACTGGTTCTGGGTGACAATATTTTCTATGGCAGCGGTCTATCCGAGATGACACGTGTCGCTGCCCGGCAAAGTGAAGGTGCGACTGTGTTTGCCTATCATGTTAGTGATCCACAGCGGTATGGCGTGGTGACCATTGATGCGGCGACGGGACTTGCGACTGAAATCGTTGAAAAACCAACGAAACCCCAATCAAACTGGGCGGTGACGGGACTTTATTTTTACGACAATGATGTTGTGGAAATTGCCGCCAATATTAAGCCTTCGCACCGTGGTGAATTGGAAATTACCGATGTAAACCGTGAGTATATGGCGCGCGGTAAACTGAATGTTGTGAAGCTCGAACGAGGATTTGCTTGGCTTGATACTGGGACACCAGACAGCATGCATGAGGCGGCGTCTTTTGTTCGGACTATTGAACATCGGCAAGGTATCAAGATAGCATGTCCAGAAGAAATCGCGTTTGAAAATGGCTGGCTCACTGCGCAGCAAGTTTTGGATCGTGCAGAGCTGCTCGGTAAAACGGACTACGCGGTTTATTTGCGCCGGCGCCTTGAGGCACTTTCATAATGCCTACATTTGAAAAGTTAGCGTTAGACGGAGTCGTGTTGGTATCAGCGGACCGTTTTGGCGATGATCGCGGGTTTTTTTCTGAAACTTATAATCAGCGCGTTTGGCGCGAAAATGGTATTTCGGCTGATTTCGTGCAAGATAACCACTCTGTTTCAAAACAAACTGGGACGCTGCGGGGACTGCATTTTCAAACCCCACCTTTCGCACAAGCTAAATTGGTACGTGTCACACGTGGCTCGGTTTTTGATGTTGCGGTGGATATTCGGCATGGCTCGCCAACTTATGCCCAGTCGGTTGGCGTGACGTTGAGCGCAACAAACTGGAACCAATTGTATGTGCCCGCTGGCTTCGCGCATGGCTTTGTCACCCTCGAAGACGATACAGAGTTTTTATACAAAGTTTCCTCGCCGTACTCGAAAGACAACGACCGTTCGATCCGATTTGATGATCCAATTTTTGGCATTGAGTGGCCAATAAAGGCGTCAAAATTGATCTTATCGGATAAGGACAGGGCTGCGCCTTTGCTCCAAGATACTGACACGGGGTTTGTATATTCGAAAGGTGCGCTATGACGTCTATTTTGGTCACTGGCGGCGCGGGGTTTATTGGCTCAGCGGTATGCAGACGGCTGGCGCAAAATCCAAAATACAAAGTCCTCAATGTCGATAAACTGACTTATGCTGGTAATCTGCAATCTTTGCGACAGATCGAAAATCATCCCAACTATCAATTTGCCCAAACTGATATTTGCGACGATGCGGATGTTCTGACGCTTTTGAAAATGCATGAGATTGATATTGTCATGCATCTGGCGGCAGAAAGCCATGTTGATCGTTCAATCGACGGACCAGAAGCCTTTATTCAAACCAACATCATAGGAACGTTTCGGCTGTTGAATGCCGCGCGTGCGTATTGGCATTCGCTTGAGGGCGAAAAGAAATCGAATTTTCGATTTCATCATATTTCAACGGATGAAGTGTTTGGTGATTTGCCGCTTGATAGCGGTATCTTTACCGAAGACACGCCTTATGCGCCAAGTTCGCCATATTCTGCATCCAAAGTGGCATCCGACCATCTGGTGCGTGCTTGGGGACATACTTATGGCCTGCCAATCGTTATGTCGAACTGTTCGAATAACTATGGCCCGTTCCATTTTCCAGAAAAACTCATTCCCTTGGTTATTTTGAATGCGCTCGATGAAAAGCCATTACCGGTATATGGGACTGGGGAAAATGTGCGTGACTGGCTGTATGTGGATGATCACGCGGCGGCACTGGAAATGGTTGCCACGCGCGGTGTTGTAGGGGAAAGCTATAATATTGGCGGGCGGGCGGAGCGGCGCAACATTGATGTTGTGCGCACTATTTGTCAGATACTGGATGCAAAGCGTCCACGCAAAAATGGCGAAAAATATGCCGACCTCATCAAAATGGTGTCTGACCGGCCTGGTCACGACCGGCGATATGCCATTGATGCGTCAAAGATTGAACGTGACCTTGGGTGGAAACCAATGCAGACTTTTGAAAGTGGTTTGGCAGCCACCATTGACTGGTATTTGGCCAATGAGTGGTGGTGGGGGCCCATTCGTCAGAAGGATGCCGGCGCGCGCATTGGTTTGGCTGAGCCGAACATTAAGTCATAGGCCTGAAGGATTCTTGAATTGCGCAAGCGGGTGGTCGTAACGGGTAAGTCTGGGCAGGTGGTGCGCGCGCTTCAGGCAGTGCTTGCTAGGTCCACCGAATTTGAGTTGATCTGCCTTGGTCGTCCGGAACTGGATTTTGAAAATCTGGATAGCGTCGAGGCGAAAATTGCGGCAGCTGGTCCACATTATGTCGTGAACGCAGCTGCCTATACTGCCGTTGATAAGGCCGAAGACGAGCCAGATGTGGCCATTCGTGTGAATTGCCAGGCAGCCGGTGCTGTGGCGCTCGGTGCTGCGAAAATAGGTGCGCCGATCATTCAAGTTTCGACGGACTATGTGTTTGACGGCGCAAAAGACGGGGCTTATCTGGAGGACGATGCCGTTAGACCGATCGGGTCGTATGGGCGCTCTAAACTTTTAGGCGAACAGGCTGTCGCAGCCGCAAATCAGCGTCATATTATTATGCGTACTTCGTGGGTCTATTCGCCCTATGGTGCGAATTTTGTGAAGACCATGCTGCGTTATGGTGCTGAGCGGGGCGTGATGAAAGTAGTGGACGATCAGCATGGCAATCCAACGTCGGCGCATGACATTGCGAACGGTATCGTTGCAGTGTTGCGCCAATTTGAGCGCCACGATCATTCAGCTTTTGGCAAAATATTTCATTTCGCAGGGCAGGGCGATACCACTTGGTTCCATTTTGCTGAGGCGATATTTGAAGAAAGTGCGTTGCTCGGCGGTCCTAACGCTAGTGTTTTGCCCATTTCAATCGAGGAATTTGTGACGAAAGCCAAGCGCCCAGCAAATTCAAGATTGAACTGCGCAAAATTTCAGGAACAGTTCGACGTTGAGATTCCGCAGTGGAGAAGCTCATTGCGGGCTGTTTTAACACAGCTTTTGAACTCTGAGTGAGCGTGGATATTCAGTCCAACGGACCCACCCTTCGTATTTATCTTGTTTATGTCGCAACGGTGATTGACTTTATTAAGTGCTGCGCCGTATCAGTGATTATTCAAATTGGTTCCTGAAAGGCGGTAACGCCCCAAGGATCAAAAGGGAATGCGAAGGGTGGACCCATTTCGGGCACTTCGATCGCAGCCGACCCCGCGACTGTAGAGCGGTGAGGGACTGTCCACTGAGCCACTGGGAAACCGGGAAGGCGGATTGATCCTTACGACCCGTGAGCCAGGAGACCTGCCGTTTGAAAGGGTAATATTGCCCGTAATTTTGGGAGAGATCCCAAGGCCCGACACGGAGGTTGTGATGGCTGTACGTTCTGTTTCTGTAGTTTCAAGTGGTGTATCTGAGCGCGCGAAGGCGGCGTTTGTAGCATTGTTTCTTGGCGCGTTCTTTGTGTGGGGTGCTGGTTTGGCCAATAGCCAAGTTTTGCACGATGCCGCACACGACACGCGCCATTCCTACGGTTTTCCTTGCCACTGATCTGACTTATCTATGATCATCAGGGTTTTGCTCGCCGCATTAGCGGCCGGGCTGGTTGCGGGCATCATGATGTCGCCGCTCCAGTACACGAAAGTTATTCCAATCATTATGCACGCTGAACAATTTGAAGGCGTGCATAGCCATGATCATGGCGCGGCAAGCGCCAAGGTCGATCATGTCCATGACGATGGCACCGCACATTCGGCCGACCACGAAGTTGTGGCGTCTACTGAAACTGAAAAGGCCGGAGCGCATAAGCACGACGGTCCAGCAGAAAAAAACGCTGATGAATCCGTACAAGCAAGTTCGGAAGAAGACCCTCTGTTCTTTGGCCGGTTTTGGAACACGATCCTCGCCAATCTGGTCACTGGCGCAGGTTTTGCGCTTTTGATGGCTGGTGTTTCTATGGCTACTGGGGTGAATGTGACATTTGCCACGGGATTGGTTTGGGGTGCGCTGGGGTGGCTGTGCGTGCAACTCCTGCCCTCACTCGGTCTGCCGCCGGAATTGCCGGGTTTTCCGTATGCGGATTTAAACGAGCGTCAATTCTGGTGGGTGGTAACCGTTGGATTGTCCATCATGGGATTTTGGCTGTTGCTTTTGACGCAATCGAAAGCTGCGAAGGCGCTTGGCCTTGTGGCGCTGATTGCGCCGCATATCTATGGGGCTCCGCAGCCGACGGATATATCCAGCACTGTACCAGCCTATCTTGCTTCGCAATATGCTGTTGCCACGCTTGCGACCACTTTGTTCTTCTGGCTCGTCCTTGGGATTGCGCTCGGCTATTTCATGGACCGCATGAAGCCGGAATTGGCATGAACAAGGGCCGTATCATTTTGGTGCTTGGCGGGGCGCGGTCTGGAAAGTCTGCGTTCGCCGAGCAACTTGTCAATGATAGCGGACTTGACAAAATCTATCTCGCCAGCGGGCAAGTATTTGATGGCGAGATGGAACAAAGGGTTGCCCAGCATAAGGCGCGACGCGGGGCGGACTGGCATTTGCTCGAAGAGCCGATACAAATTGCTGAGGCGATTGCTGACAATGCCACTGCGCAACGGGCCGTTCTGGTGGATTGCCTGACCTTGTGGCTGACCAATTTGATGATGGCTGATAAGGACAACGGGGCTCACAGTGAGCACTTGGCGCAAACGCTGAAAACTGTATCTGGCACGGTCGTTCTAGTCTCCAATGAGGTTGGACAAGGCATTGTGCCGGACAATAAAATGGCACGGGATTTCCGTGATTATGCCGGTCTATTGCATCAAAAGATCGCGGCACTTGCCGATGAGGTTTATTTTGTGACGGCAGGTTTGCCGCTGAAGCTAAAGGGTTAAGTCATGTCAAGTACACCTTCATTGTCAAAAATTCCTGCAACGGTGATCACCGGATTTCTTGGTTCAGGAAAAACGACGCTAATCCGCAACCTTCTGATGAACGCCAATGGGCGAAAAATTGCATTGATTATCAATGAGTTCGGTGATTTGGGCGTTGATGGCGACGTCCTGAAAGGTTGTGGCGCAGAAGCCTGCTCAGAGGACGATATTGTCGAACTTACAAATGGCTGCATCTGCTGCACTGTGGCGGATGATTTTATTCCAACAATGGAAAAGCTGATCGCACGTGATCGCAATATTGATCATATCATCATTGAAACCTCCGGCCTCGCACTGCCGCAGCCGCTGGTGCAGGCGTTTAATTGGCCGGGCATTAAAACCCGTGTGACCGTGGATGGCGTGATCACAGTGGTGGATAGTTCGGCAGTGGCCGCAGGGCGGTTTGCTGACGATGAAGAAGCCGTGGCTGCGCAGCGATTGGCGGATGAAAACCTAGACCATGAAAATCCGCTCGAAGAGGTTTTTGAAGATCAAATAATTGCGGCTGATCTGGTTGTTCTCAACAAAACGGACCTTATAGATGATGCGCAGTTGGCAAGCGTGCGCGAGATGGTGAACGCCAGCACATCGCGTCTAGTCAAAATGATCGAGGCAAAAAATGGTGTGGCGCCGGCAGACGTTTTGCTTGGGCTTGGTGCAGGCACAGAAGACTTGATTGCTGGCCGCAAATCACATCACGAAATGGAACATGAGGCTGGCGGTGACCATGATCATGATGATTTTGATTCATTCGTGGCTGATGGGTCCTCTGTTTCCAACACAGCTGCTTTTTTGGACGGTCTAAAAACTGTTATTGCAGACCATGATGTGTTGCGCCTCAAAGGCTTTGTGGATGTTTCAGGAAAACCGATGCGACTGGTGGTGCAGGCTGTCGGACAACGCATTGACAGCTATTTTGACCGCGCTTGGGCCCCTGGCGAGACGCGTTCAACAAGGCTTGTTGTGATCGGACTGAAGGGTATTGATACGGCTGCAATCGGTTCCGCGATCGGACAAGCCGCACAGAACGCTGTATAAACCATGCATCTGCTGCTCGCGCAAAAGGGCATGATTGCCGAGGGCGAAGAGGCAGTCGATCTTGGGCAGAGCCCGGGTAGCGTGGTCGTGTTCAGCGCCGCAGACACTGAGATTGCGGTTCTGGCTGCAGCGCGCGCAGGCCGAGGCGACGGGCAGGACTTCTTGCGGTTGGTCAACGTGCTGCAGCTTAAACATCCGATGTCTGTCGACCAGTGGATCGAGCGCACGGGGCGGCATGCCAAGCTGATTGTGGTGCGACTGCTCGGCGGTGAAAGCTATTGGCCATACGGTCTTGAGGCGCTGCATGCCGCAGCGGTGCGCGAGGGCATCATGCTCGCGGTGTTGCCTGGCGATGACCGTCCGGATCCGTCGTTACAACGGTTTTGTACCCTGGCACAAAAAGACTGTGATGCGCTGTGGTCTTATCTTGTAGAGGGCGGAATTCCAAATGCGCAAGCGTTTCTCGGTTACGCGCATTATCTATTAGAAGGCGGTGAAGCGCCCGCCGTTGCCGCTCCGCTTTTGAAAGCGGGCTTGTTTAAAACCGGGCTTACAAACCCGACGTTGGAAATGGTGCGGAAAACTTGGATCGAAGGCGCACCGGTCGCTGCGATTATATTCTATCGGGCGTTGTTGCAAAGTGGACAAGTGGAGGCAATTGCATGGTTGTCAGACGCGCTAGAGCAACGGGGTTGCAACATTCTAGCCGTTTATGTCAGCGGGCTAAAGGACGTTGTTTCAGCGGCAACAGTTGAACAATTGTTTGACGAGGCAAAGCCTTCTGTTGTTCTAAATACGACGGGCTTTGCGGTGTCGCCAATGGGCAAAGATTGGCAAGGTACAGTGCTTGATCGCGGCGGCGCGCCAGTGTTGCAGGTGGTGTTGTCGTCCTCGACGCAAGAGGCATGGGAGAAATCCGCGCAAGGTTTGACCGCGCGCGATTTGGCAATGAACATAGCGCTACCCGAACTAGACGGGCGCGTGCTGTCGCGCGCGATTTCGTTCAAGGCTGCAGCGCAGTTCGATGCTTTTGTAGAGGCGAATATTGTGGCGCACAGACCGGTGAAAAGCCGCGTGGATTTTGCCGCTGATCTGGCCACCAATTGGATGCGTTTGCAAAGAGCCACACCGCAAGAGCGCCGTGTGGCGATTATACTGGCGAACTATCCGAACAAGGACGGACGCATTGCCAACGGTGTTGGATTGGACACCCCAGCTGGGACAATCGAAGTGCTGCGGGCTATGCATACGGCGGGGTATGAAATTGGCGAGATACCATCCGATGGTGATGCGCTTATCCGGCAATTGCAAAGCGGTGTGACCAATGCAAAGCGGCGTGAAATCGGCGAACTACAAGTGATATCGCTCAATGATTACAATGAGTTATTTGAAAATCTATCAGTTCAGATTCAGAATCAAGTGATCGCACGATGGGGTGAGCCCAGCGGAGATCCGTTTTATTCAGAAGTACATGGCGGCTTCACCTTGCCACTGGTGCATTTTGGCAATGCGGCCGTCGGCATCCAGCCCGCACGCGGGTACAATATCGACCCCAAGCAAACTTATCACTCACCCGATCTGGTGCCACCTCATGGGTATTTTGCGTTCTACTTTTATCTTCGAAAAAAGCTTGGAGTTCATGCCATTATTCACATGGGCAAACATGGCAACATG
>JBGTAU010000023.1:0-3232 GCA_041749675.1 Rhizobiaceae bacterium
GTCGAGCTCCTTCGTGCTGCGGAGTCGTGGAGTCGCCCGTAGGGCCGCGGTGGGAGTCCTGCTCCTGCTTCTTCTCGGCGCGAGCTCGTTCGGTCTCGTCGGCTGCAAGAAGAAAGTGCCGGTAACTTTCGCGACAGACGGGCAGGCGAGCCCGTCGGACATTACACAATCGCTAGCCAAAGGTGCGCGTATGCATGGGGCTAGGCTTTTTGAGAATGTGCGAGTCACGGGTTTTGAAATGGACGGCAAACGCATTGTTGCTGTGCTCACTAACCAAGGGCGGATTGCTTGCGAAAAAGTGGTCAATTGCGGCGGTCAATGGGCGCGGCAAATCGGCGTGATGGCGGGCATAAACGTGCCTCTTCAGCCAGTGAAACATCAGTACATCATTACTGAAAAAATTGACGGATTATCACAAAACGCGGCGACCATTCGAGATCCAGATCGGCGCACTTACTTCAAGGAAGAAGTTGGTGGCTTGGTTATGGGCGGCTACGAGCCAAACCCGCAAGCATGGACGACAAACGACGTTCCCAATGATTGGGAGTTTGGGTTATTTGGCGATGACTATGATCATTTTGAGCAACACATGAACCAAGCTATTGCGCGTGTACCAGCGCTGGCAAATGTCGGGGTAAAGCAGATGATCAACGGATCGGAGAGCTTTACACCGGACGGAAATTTCATCCTTGGTGCCGCGCCTGAGTGTATAAATATGTTTGTTGGCGCTGGGTTCAACGCTTTTGGGATTGCATCGGGTGGAGGTGCTGGATGGGTATTAGCGCAATGGACGATGGCTGGCGAAGCGCCGCTCGATCTTTGGGTGGTGGATATCAGACGTTTTGGGAAAATGCATGAGGACCGTCAATGGGTTTGTGAGCGAACGCTCGAAGCCTACGGAAAACATTACACAATTGGATTTCCCCATGAAGAATATTTGAGTGGGCGTCCGCGTATTGTGTCGCCACTTTATGAACGCCTGAAGGCGCATGGCGCAGTATTTGGTTCGAAACTTGGCTGGGAACGGCCAAACTGGTTTGCTCCCTCCGGCGTAGAGGCTAAAGATGTCTATGCGATGGGGCGGCAAAATTGGTTTGAACCTGTCGGCGATGAACATCGTCAAGTGCGTGAGAAAGTTGGTATTTTTGATCAATCGTCGTTCGCGAAGTTCGAAGTATCTGGACCGGACGCGCTGACGGCGTTGAATGCTATTTGCGCCAACGATATCGACAAGCCAGTTGGTCGTTTGACCTATACGCAGCTTTTGAATCAACGCGGTGGAATTGAGGCGGACTTAACTGTTGCTCGTATCGGTGAAGAACGTTTTTATATCGTGACCGGCACTGGTTTTCGCACCCATGATTTGGCTTGGATTGCCGAGCATGTACCAGAAGAATTAGATGTCGAAGTTCAAGACGTAACTGAAGCGTTTGGTACGCTTTCGTTGATGGGGCCACGCTCTCGCGACGTGTTGCAGGATGTCACGCAAAGCGATGTTTCTAATGAAGCGTTTCCATTTGGCCATGTTCGCGAATTGACAATTGCTGGTGAAAAATTGCGGGCACTGAGGGTGACTTATGTGGGAGAGCTTGGCTGGGAGCTACATGTGCCAATTGGTGCTATTGGCCGCGTGTTTGATGCTCTCATGGACGCTGGCGCTGCGTATGACATTTGTCCCGTCGGGTACCGTGCGCTGGAATCGCTGCGTCTTGAAAAGGGTTATCGCGCGTGGGGATCGGATATTACTCCCAATGATACGCCATTTGAGGCGGGTTTAGGGTTTGCAGTTCGTTTGAAAAAACCTTGTGATTTTAGCGGGCGGGCAGCATTGTTGGCGGCCAATCATCAATTGCTACCAAAGCGGTTTGTCGGGTTTACGATTGACGATCCGGATATTGTGCTCGTTGGCCGTGAGACCATTATGCGTGACGGTCTACCAGTCGGGTATTTAACCAGTGGTGGCTTTGGGTACACAATTGGCAAAAATATTGGCTATGGTTATGTACGTAATGAAAATGGGGTCTCTGACGCTTATTTGCTCGATGGGCGCTATGAATTGGTGGTGGCTGGTGCGTTCGTACCGGCAAGCATTGGTTTGCACGCATTTTATGACCCAGCCAACGAACGCGTTAAAAGCTGATTGACAATTGAGCGGTATTTGGTCGCGTTGACCACGAGCCACAATCTAGATACATTAGAATCATTCTAGGAAGGTGTTGCTATGCTGTCTCGGTTTTTCTCGCCTGCCAAAAGGTCTTTTGACGATTTGAGCGAACAGGAAGTGTTGGCTTTAGCCATCTCTTCGGAAGAAGATGATGCACGGATCTATCTGGCCTATGCCGATGGATTAAGAGGCGAATATCCGCACTCTGCTGAAGTTTTTGAAGAAATGGCACAGGAGGAGCATGAACATCGCAATCGTTTGATTGCGCTTCATGTTCAGCGATTTGGCGAAACCATCCCGTTGATTAGACGTGATCATGTGCGCGGCTATTTTGAACGCAAACCTGATTGGCTTGTGCGTCCGCTTAAAATTGACAGCGTGCGCGAGATTGCTGAACAAATGGAGCGCGGTGCACAACGTTTTTACATCGAAGCGGCCCAGCATACCAAAGATGCAGCCACACGAAAATTGCTGGGCGATCTGGCGATTGCCGAGCAAAGTCACGTATCGCTGGCCAAGCGGCTGGGCTTGAAGCATGTGACCGATGATGCGCGTGCCGAAGAAGATGAAACGGCACGGCGCAAGTTCATTTTGACCTATGTGCAGCCCGGTCTTGCCGGATTGATGGATGGATCGGTGTCAACGCTCGCGCCGATTTTTGCGACTGCTTTTGCCACGCAAGATACGTGGACCACATTTCTAGTCGGATTGTCAGCTTCAGTCGGGGCAGGCATTTCAATGGGCTTTACCGAAGCTGCGCATGATGACGGCAAATTGTCAGGCCGTGGTTCACCGGTGGCGCGTGGCTTTGCCTCTGGCATAATGACGGCGGTCGGCGGGCTAGGGCATGCGCTGCCTTATCTCATACCGCACTTTTGGACGGCGACGGGCATTGCTGCTGTGGTGGTGGTGGTGGATCTGTTCGCGATCACTTGGATACAGCATCGCTATATGGAAACGCCTTGGATGAGGGCTGCATTGCAGGTTTTGCTTGGAGGTGCATTGGTGTTTGCAGCGGGAGTTCTTATCGGCAACGCCTAGATCCCAACCGATAATTCTATTTTAACG
>JBGTAU010000024.1:0-1610 GCA_041749675.1 Rhizobiaceae bacterium
TGCGGCTCACCTGACCGATTTCAACGTCAACCAAAACCGTTGGATTTCCTCAATGCTCGCGTACAAATCAGGCTTTTTTGGCCTGTCGTGGGATCGCACTCCATTCCTTGACAACAAGGCATCCTTCCAGCGCGGTATCCACACGGCGGTTCAACGTGTTTCCAACGAACTGGTGGACTCGCTGGGCCGTGTGCGCGGCACGTCGCAAATCGATCTGGATTTGCAGAAGGCTCGCGGCCAGCTCCAATATGATATGTCCGCATGGTACTTTGGACTGAGCCCGTTTGGCTTCCGCCAGTCTTCCCCATCATCCTACCGCATCGGCATCGAAGGTTTGAATGCGTTCAATGGACGGCTTGCCAACTGCACGGCAACATTTGACGCGCGCGCTGACAATTTATCGACGCTGATTGACGTGATCACGAGCCAGATCGGTTCAACCACAGCTGCGATTGATGAGCGCTCACGGCTGAACAATTTGGGCTGGTTTGATACGCAGGCGGACAATTATTCCTGGGAATCGATGGGCCAGCTTTACGCTTATTACGGCTTTGTCTCTGCCGCCCATGCCGACTTTGAAGATGTCATCCGCACCCGCTCGCTCGATGCGGTTTGGAACCGGATGGAAGAGCAGCTTCGCCTCGCGCTTGATCTAGACCCGTGGGTGATTTCCAATGGCAAGGAAGACGGCTGGGTGATGCCAACGCATTTGACCACGCTCGGCTTCAAAATCCTGCGCGTACGTTCAAACTTGGTCGAGGCTCGGGATGTTCTGAAGCAGTGAACGATGGCAGTTTGCAAGTGTAGCCGACAAGCAAATACCAATGCTTTGCTGTTTGGGGTGTTACGCTGATGTGCCTGCCAATGCCTTCAGCACTCATTCGACCTTTGCCCGATATTTCTCATGGCATGCTTGGCAGGCCGTGCCAACCGCGGGGAGAGCAGCGTTAAACGTCGGTTGATCCTTTGCTGCGCGAAGTGCTGCCATGGCTGTTTCTGCGGTTTCAGTCGCTTTGGCGAAACCCACGCTATCTGACCAAACATCCGGTTTGGCACCGGTGGCCATAACCGCGCCAGTCTTGGAGTCTTCAGGCCAAAACTCCGTCCATTTGGCACAAGCGCGATCCATGTTCTCGAAGGCCCTTTCTATACGCCCAACATCATAAGGCTGTTCTCCTCGTTGCATGGCAAAAAACAGCCCGATAACAGCGGCGCCTTGTGATTTCATGCACGCCTTGCGCTCGATAATCGAGTTATCGCCTCCGGCAATAGCTGCGTTCAGCATGAAGAACGAGGCAACTGCCTGAAGTGTCAAATAGCGGATGATCATCGTCGTTTCTCCCATTTCCAGTAATCAGTAACACCATATGCCGCCGAGCAACCGCAAGACCCTAGCAATCTCGACTATCGAGGTTTTTTCATAGGCTCGTTGTACCCCGCGAATATGGCGAGCGCAGAAATCCCCGCGCTCGTCTGTGTTTCAAAAATTCAGACAGCTTACTTGCTGGCAAAGCCGAGTTGTTGAACAACCTTTCCGTCTACGGTTTGTGTGAAGATGGCAAACCCCTCAACCATGACTGCGCTCCAATTTGGCTCTGCGCCTGTTGCTG
>JBGTAU010000025.1:0-2578 GCA_041749675.1 Rhizobiaceae bacterium
GTGTCGTGCAACCATTTCATGTTTTCATCAGTCGCCAACGCTTGAAGCCGCGCGATGTACGACGGCAATTTGCTACCAAAATCCACCAACTGTGTAGCAAGTATCGGCACCACCAACATGATGAAGGCAATAAACACCACGATAAATGTAATCAAAATAGTCAGCGTCGCCAATAACCGGCTCAGCCCCATACGCTCCAATCGGTCAGCCACTGGATCTAGGAAATAGGCCAAAGTCATACCGACGATAAATGGTAGAAGTATGCTGGCGAAAAGCCACAATAAAAAACTGGCAAACGCCAACGCACCCAACCAAAACAGCGCTTGGCGCTTAAAACTCGAACTGGATTCTTCAGTGGCGCGTTCAAGCGCCACCTCTTGTGCCGTGCTCAATTGCGGCAAACCGGTGCTCTTTTTGCGCGGAGTGGTTGGTTTTGGTGTCTTAATCGTTGTCATCTGTCATGTGCCTTAGCCATTGCCTCAAATAGGCTGCGGTGGATGCTGCGGTCAAGGCGGCTACAACAATCAGCATGAGGTTGCGCGAACCGTCCCAGTTGAAATCAAAGGCAACCACCATAAGCGCAATTGCAGCCAGCAAGATTTGCGCTGCGGTATTGGCTTTGGAAACAAACAGCGGGCGCATTTCCACAGGCCGCCCCATCATCGAAGCCAACATCACGCCACTGACAATGAGTGCATCGCGAAACACGACAATTGCCACCAACCATATCGGCAATATCTCTTGGTATCCGAGCACAATGAAAACAGAAACGAGAAGCAACTTATCAGCAATCGGATCGATATAACTGCCCAGCTCCGAGCGCATGTCAAACCGGCGCGCGATATATCCGTCCACGCCGTCAGAGACCCCTGCCACGACAAAAGCGATGAATGCAGCCATTTGCTGGCCGGTCAGCAATGACCAAACTACAAATGGAACCAAAAGCAACCGCAGCAAAGTGATATAATTGGGTATCGTCATGTTGCGCTAATGTAAGCGATTTTTGGGGGAATCCAATATGGGCGCGTGGAGAAGTTGTGTGAAAGCAATGCGGACTAATATTGCGCGCGGTGCACAAGAAAATTCAACAAAGTCGCTCAATAAATCACTTGCTTACCCTTCGCAATCTTGAACCCATGCTGATCATCATTGATGCATTCAATTCCTTGTTCTGATGATGTGCAATGTATACCGAAACGATCGAGGCCCTCGCCATAGTTCAAGACTTTTGCATTGTCGTCACGCAATGTATCGCCGGCACAAATCATTTTGGCCTCGCCAGTGTAATACACAGCGAAACGATTGCCCCACTCGAGATCACAATCGGCGGGCCTTGGCTGCGCTTCTTTGGCGTTGGTGCGCGTAACGATCTCACAATCGACGCTGCCACCGTCAGTTTTTGAATTTACACCAACGCAATAGATGTTTTTCGACGGCGAGTGAAATTGCACAATGTCGTCTTGAGCGCGAACACTGCTTGCACCACTAATAAGCGCGATCACTACGCCGCTGAAACTCAATATTTGCCGATGAATTTTCATATTAAGCACCTCGAATTTTCAGACAATTAGAAGAATATTAGTCGGGAAAGAAGTGATGGCGCTGATCAAAATCGATTGCTAAGCCCTGGATCCAATTTACATGCAACTACTACCAAAATTCAATCAGAACCATAGCTGGCATTGAAACACGAATTCCATTGACTACCTACCATCCTGTGAGATGTGATTATCTCACAGCAAGGTGCAACTAAATAATACCACACCCTTGGCGTAGCCTAAATGGAATTATCGAGATTTAGCGCCGACCAACTTCATGAAAATAGGAGATAGTAACATGAAACCTATTCTATTCTGGCTTCTTGGCCTCCCAATTCCAGTCGTTATTGTATTGTATTTATTGGGCTATCTCTAAAAACCGGGAAAACAGTATTGCCCAATGTGCTGGCATAGGTACTGTTCAAAATTGTGCTTGGAACAGTGCCTATGCCAGCCTAAGCTTTAGGACATCATTGGCCCCTAAAGCCGCCAATGCCGCAGCAAGATTGAAATTTGCTCACCACCGCGCGTGTACATGTGGCCTGATATCTTCATTATAAATCGCGCGAAGGGTTTCCATAGTCTCGTCGGATAGCACTTCGCTCGCAGCAGCGTTGGCGTTCATTTGGGCTTGGTCCGCATTTTTTGCGCCCGGAATTGCCACCGTCACGGCATCAAACATCAATATCCAACGCAGCGCAAATTGCGCCATCGATTGGCTGTCATCCACCAGGGGCCGGATGCGCTCGATGGCGGCGAGCGCCACATCATAAGGCACACCTGAAAATGTTTCGCCCACATCAAACGCCTCGCCGTTGCGGTTGAATAGGCGGTGGTCGGTGCTTTCGAATTGTGTGTCGGCCTTCATTTTGCCAGTCAGCAATCCACTGGCAAGCGGCACGCGGGCGATAACAGCCACATTGGCTTGCTTCTCCTTCGCCAAAAATTCATCAGCCACGCGCTGTCGGAAAATGTTGAAAATGATCTGAACGCTGACCACGCCTGGATAGGTAATGGCTTTCAGCGCCTCGTCGATCCGT